>CAYNCH010000356.1:0-2517 GCA_964395815.1 uncultured Methyloversatilis sp. | reverse complement strand
CGTAGGCGTGGGTGAGGATGAAGCCGTCCATGCAGACCATCACCGGCAGCGAGATTTCCTCGGCCAGCTTGAAGGCCTGGATGTGCAGGTCGAGCGCCTCCTGGTTGGTCTCGGCGAACAGTTGCAGCCAGCCACAGTCGCGCATTGCCAGCGAATCGGAATGGTCGTTCCAGATGTTGATCGGCGCGCCGATGGCGCGGTTGGCCACAGTCATCACGATCGGCAGGCCGAGGCCGGCGGCGTTGAACACCGCCTCGGCCATGAACAGCAGCCCCTGCGAGGCGGTGGCGGTGTAGCTGCGCGCGCCGGCGGCCGCGGCGCCGATGGCGACGGACATGGCGGCGAATTCCGATTCGACGTTGATGAATTCACATTCCTGCAACTCGCCCGCCTTCACCATTTCCCCGAGACCTTCGACGATATGGGTCTGCGGCGAGATCGGGTAGGCGCAGATGACTTCCGGCCGACACAGTGCGACCGCCTCGGCGACCGCGCGCGAGCCTTCGATCTGTTTAAGCATGAACAGCCTCCATTTCCTTGCGCACGATGTCGTAAGCCTCGCGTGCGGCGGCGATGTTGCCGGTAGCGATCTTGCCGGAGAAACGCTCCTCGATCGCCTTGATCACCGATTCGAGCCTGAGAACACCGGATACGGCGGCGAAGCCGCCGAGCAGCGGCACGTTGGGCACCGGCCGGCCGACGTGCTTGAGCGCCAGTTCGGTTGCCGGTACGGTGCACAGCCGCTCGGCGCGGTGGCTGGCGACGAAATCGGCCAGCCCGAGCTGCTCGAAGCTCTTGGTCGTGTTGATCAGGATGTAGCCGTCGGTTCGAAGGCCGGCGAAGCAGTCGACCTGATGCAGTAGCGTCGGGTCCTGAATGATCAGCGCATCGGGCGCCATGATCGGCTCGCGCAAGCGGATCTCGCGATCGTCGATGCGGCAGAAGGCGACCACCGGGGCGCCGGTGCGCTCGGAACCGAAGCTGGGAAAGGCCTGGGCATGGCGGCCTTCGTCGAAGGCAGCGACAGACAGCATCTCGGCGGCGGTGACGACGCCCTGGCCGCCCCGGCCGTGAATGCGGACCTGGAACATTGCGGTCTCCTCGTTGTTGTGCGGGACATTCTGCCCGAGCGTGATTGCGCGCGCGTTGCAGTTCCCTTTGCTCCATAGCAGTGTAACCCCGAAGCGGGACGGCCGATGCCGTCCCGCCGGCGCCGACTTTTCTTCCCGCCGAATGGTGCACCGCGTGATTGCCGGCCATCAGGCAAGCCTTTACCATGCGGCCGTTCGCCTACCCGGCGAGCGTCCATGGCGTTGCGTGTCACCCGCGCGGCGTACCCGATCACAACTCCATCCGGAGGAGCAATGTCAGACCATACCCCCAGCATGGCGGCCGCCCTGTCGTCCGACCCCGATCCGCAGGAAACCCGCGAATGGCTCGATGCGCTGGAAGCCGTTATCGAGCAGGCCGGCCCCGAACGCGCCCATTTCCTGATCGAAAAGTTGATCAAGCTCGGCCACCGTGCCGGCATCAACATCCCCTATTCGGCCAATACCGATTACCTCAACACCATCCCGGTCGACCGCCAGCCGCTGGCGCCGGGCGACTACGCGATCGAAAACCGCATCCGCTCCTATATCCGCTGGAATGCGCTGGCCATGGTGCTGCGCGCCAACAAGGGCGAATCGAATCTCGGCGGCCACATCGCCAGCTTCGCCTCGGCGGCCACGCTCTACGACGTCGGTTTCCAGCATTTCTGGCATGCGCCCGCGGAAAATCACGGCGGCGACCTGATCTTCATGCAGGGTCATTCGGCGCCGGGCATCTATGCACGCGCCTTCCTGCTCGGCCGCCTGACCGAGGAACAGCTCGATGGCTTCCGCCAGGACGTCGGCGGCAAGGGCGTCACCTCTTATCCGCATCCCTGGCTGATGCCGGATTTCTGGCAGTTCCCCACGGTGTCGATGGGCCTCGGCCCCTTACAGGCGATCTACCAGGCACGCTTCATGAAATACATCCACGACCGCGGCCTCGCGCAGACGGCGGGCCGTAAGGTCTGGGCCTTCATGGGCGACGGCGAGATGGACGAGCCGGAGTCGCTCGGCGCCATCGGCATGGCCGGCCGCGAGAAGCTCGACAACCTGATCTTCGTCATCAACTGCAACCTGCAACGCCTCGACGGCCCGGTGCGCGGCAATGGCAAGATCATTCAGGAACTCGAAGCGGATTTCCGCGGCGCGGGCTGGAACGTCATCAAGGTGGTCTGGGGCAGCTACTGGGATTCGCTGCTGGCGCAGGACAAGAAGGGCCTGCTGAGGAAGCGCATGGCCGAGTGCGTCGATGGCGACTACCAGACCTTCAAGTCCAAGGACGGTGCCTATGTGCGCGAGCACTTCTTCAACACGCCGGAACTCAAGGCGATGGTCGCCAACTGGACCGACGACGACATCTGGCGCCTCAACCGCGGCGGCCACGACCCGCACAAGGTCTTCGCCGCCTACCAGGCCGCCGTCAATC
>CAYNCH010000355.1:1082-2521 GCA_964395815.1 uncultured Methyloversatilis sp. | reverse complement strand
CGCTGTAGTCCACCAGCAGGATCATGCCGGTTTCCTTGACGTTGATGACCCACTCAGGCTTGATCTGCGAGGAAACGATCGAAGCCACGCGTGGCTCGGGGTGATACTCTCCATCGACGGTCATGCCGCGGGTCGAAACGATTTTGCGCGGCTTGAGGGTGTCGCCGTCCATGATCGAGTACTGGGGCGGCCAATAGGTACCACCGACCAGATACTTGTCTTCAAAGCCCTTGAACTTGGAGGTATCCACCGAACGGGCATCGGAGCCGAGCTTTACCGTTGCAACCGTCTTGGGTTCTTCGAACCACATATCGATCAGGGTCACCAGACCGTCACGACCGACGGTGTAGAGGTAACGGCCGGAAGCAGACAGACGCGAGATATGCACTGCGTAACCGGTGTCAAGCACTTTCCAGATCTGCTTGGTATCACCGTCGATCAACGCCAGCTTGCCGATATCACGCAGCGTGACCGCGAAGATGTTGTTTAGGTTGATCTTGTTCATCTGTTTGGTCGGGCGATCCTGGACCGGAACGATCAACTTCCAGCTAGCTTCCATGTCCTTCAGGGAGAACTCCGGCGGAATGTCAGGCGTGTTCATGATGTAACGCGCCATGATGTCGATCTCTTCCTTGGTCAGGATGTCGTCGTAGTTGACCATGCCGCCTTCGGTACCGTAGGCGATGATCTTGGACAGACGCTCCTTGCCGAGCTTGAGGGTGCCACCCGAGGTTTCCTTGCCGTCCTTGTCCTTCTTGGTCCAGCTCGGCTCGAGGTTCTTGCCGGTGGCGCCCTTGCGCAACACACCGTGACAGCCGGCGCAACGCTCGAAGTAAATCTTCTTGCCGATTGCCTTTTCTTCCGGCGTCATCGCCGGCGCGCCTTCCTGCGCAAAGGCTTGGCCGAATGCCGCAGCCAGTGCGAACGGCACGACAGCCAGGGTAAAACGAGAAATCTTACGCATCATCAAAATCCTCCCGGGAAATGGTGGAAATAGGTGTTTATCACCTACAAGACGAAGCTTCCTCTCTCACCCAATCCCACGCCTTGATAACGGTCAATTATTTTTTCTGACGTCATTTCACCCAGCGGATCAGCCTGTTTCAGTTGCAAACCGCCTGACAACGGGCAGGATCATCAGCACAGTTGCCATCGCCCTCGACCTTGCACTGTCCCTTGGTACGGTAAGCGAAAACGACATCCTCGGCGTAGGTGCAGGCAACGCGCGTCAGCTTGCCCTTGGCAGTCACGGCAATCGACTTCGCCCGGGAGGCCTTGATCTGGTTCGCTGCAAGATCGCAGGAAATATAGCCTTGGAAGTCACCCCCGCCGGCCTCCCACAAAGCAACGTTTTTCAACCGCCGATAGAGGTTGTAATCGGTACAGACCTGCTTCTCCTGCCAGTTGTACATCCGGGCGTTGTCGCTGCAATAGCCGCC
>CAYNCH010000355.1:0-1072 GCA_964395815.1 uncultured Methyloversatilis sp. | reverse complement strand
TGCAACTCCTCCTCGGAGGGACAGGTACCCACCTGTGCGGCAGTCGAAAGATCAGGGCAGGTCACGGTTTCAGCCATGGCCGGTACCGTCAGCGACAGGGCAGCCAGGGCGAAAGCCAGTTTGAACAAGCTCATGTCAAATCTCCAAAAGTAATAACGAATTTACAGGCGCTGCTCGATCCAGGCCTTGACTCCGGCCAGAGCACCCGGCAGGTTTTCCGGCTGGGTACCGCCGGCCTGAGCCATGTCGGCACGGCCGCCCCCTTTGCCGCCTACCTGACGGGCGACTTCGTTGACCAGGTCGCCAGCCTTGAGTTTCGTTGTCAGATCGGATGTCACGCCGGCAATCAGCGAAACCTTGCCGTCGGCGACGCTGGCCAGCACGATGGCGGCGGACTTGAGCTTGTCCTTGAGCTTGTCCATGGTCTCGCGCAATGCGGGGACGTCGGCACCTTCCAGTGTCGTCGCCAGTACCTTGATGCCCTTGATATCGATGGCCCGGCTGATGAAATCGTCGCCTTGCGCCGAGGCCAGCTTGCCCTTGAGCCCAGCCAGTTCGCGCTCGAGGCGCTTGACCTGGTCGAGTAGCGCGTTGACGCGCGCGGGCGCTTCGGTCCGCACGACCTTGAGCGTGCCGGCGATGCCGCCGAGCACCTGCTCCATGCCCTGGACATAGCTCAGCGCATTGTCGCCGGTCAGCGCCTCGATCCGACGCACGCCGGCCGCCACGCCGCCTTCGGCGACGATGGTGAAGAAACCGATGTCGCCGGTGCGCGACACGTGCGTGCCGCCGCACAGCTCCCTGGACGAACCGATGCTCAGCACACGCACCTCGTCGCCATACTTCTCGCCGAACAGCATCATCGCGCCGGTCTTCTGGGCATCGGCCAGCGGCATCACTTTCGCCTCGGTGGCGGCATTGGCCAGGATTTCGGCATTGACCAGCGTCTCGACCTTGCGGATCTCCTCGTTGGTCATCGGCTGGTGATGGACGAAGTCGAAGCGCGTCTTGTCGGGATCGACCTGCGAGCCCTTCTGCTGGACATGCTCGCCGAGCACTTCGCGCAGGGCCT
>CAYNCH010000354.1:0-2524 GCA_964395815.1 uncultured Methyloversatilis sp. | reverse complement strand
ACATCTGCGAATTCACCTGGGACCTGATCCAGGAAGGCCGCCTGAAGTTCGACAAGGAGGCCAACGACCACCGGGTGATCACCTTCCATGACTCCTGCAACGTTGCCCGGGCCTCCCGAATGGGAAATTATGCCGGCGGACAGTTCGACATCCCGCGCAACATCATCAAGTCGGTAGCCAACAAGTTTGTCGACATGGACGAGGCTGCGATCCGCGAAGTTACCTTCTGCTGCGGCGGCGGTGGTGGTGTCCTGACGGATGACCTGATCGAGGCACGCGTCAAGGGTGCCTTCCCACGCATGGAGGCGTTGCAGCAGGTGGTCGACAAGCACGGCGTGAACTTCATGGCGACGATATGCGCCATCTGCAAGGCCCAATTCACCAAGGTTTTGCCCTACTACGGTTTCAACATGCGACTGGTCGGAGGAGTTCACCAGTTGGTCAGCACTGCGATTCGCCTCGGCGACGAGCAGTAACTCTCTAGCACATATACAACGATTACTACGGAGACGACGATGTCAGCGACGACCGAGACCCAAACCGAAAAACTGACCTTCCGCCGCTACAAGGATGGCGAGCCGAACAAGTTCAAGCGCTACCAGGACCAGATCTTTCAGGCCAGCTGGTCCCACAAGTGTCCGACCTACATCCAGTCCACACCTCCCTGCCAAGGGTCCTGCCCATCCGGTGAGGATATCCGCGGCTATCTGAATATCGTGCGCGGAATCGAAAAGCCGCCGGTCGGCCCCGATGGGAAGCCGACCATGCCTTGGCAGGAATATGCCTGGCGTCGCCTGACCGAGGCCAACCCGCTGCCCGCCGTCATGGGCCGCGTCTGCCCGGCCCCATGCGAGACTGGCTGCAACCGTAACCAGGTCGAAGACCATGTTGGCATCAACTCGGTCGAACACTACCTCGGCGAGTACGCCATCAAGAACAACCTGCAATTCAAGAAACCCGAACAACTGTCCGGCAAAAAAGTGGCGGTCATCGGCGGCGGCCCAGCAGGCCTGTCAGTCGCCTATCAGCTGGCGCTGAAAGGTCACTCGGTGACCATTTTCGACGATCATGAATTCCTCGGTGGCATGATGCGCTACGGTATTCCGGGCTACCGTACTCCGCGCGATGTGCTGGATGCCGAAATCCAGCGCATTCTCAACCTGGGTGTCGAGGCCAAGCTAAAGTGCAAGATCGGCGTCGATATCTCGATGGAGCAAATCAACAAGGACTTCGACGCCGTCTTCCTCGGCCTGGGCGCGCAGGGCGGCCGTGCCCTGCCGGCCGAAGGCGCGGAAAACACGTCCAACGTCGTCACGGCGACTGCCTTCCTGAAAGCCTTCAACGACGGTCGCCTGCAGTCCGTGGGCAAGCGCGTGGTGGTCGTCGGTGGCGGCGATACCTCGATGGACGTCGCGACAGTCGCCCGCCGTCTGGGCCACATCGACAAGACCAACCCGACCGACTGGGAAGGCGCGATTGCCGGCCAGTTGGCTCAGGATGTCGCCGATATTTCGATGCGCAAGGGCGCCGAAGTCGTGCTGACCTCCGTCTTCATGACCGCCAGCAAGCATGAACTGGAACATGCCCAGTCCGAAGGCATCGAAATCATGCAAGGCTGGATGCCGGTTGCAGTAATCAAGGGTGCCGATGGCCGTGCCACCGCACTGCGCGTCAAGCAATGCGAAGCCAAGATGGTTGGCGGCAAGCTGGACATCAAGCCGCTCGAAGGCACCGAAAAGGACCTGGAGGCCGACTTGATCGTCTCCGCCATCGGCCAGACCATCGACCTCACCGGCCTCGAGGAGTTCAACAACGGCAAGGGCGGCATCACCGCCGACAAGAACTACCGCCTGCAGGGCAAGAATAACGTCTTCGCCGGCGGTGACATCATTCGCCCGCACTTGCTGACGACCGCCATCGGTCATGGCGCGATAGCAGCCGATGGCATCGACGAATTTTTGTCCGGCGCCGAAATCGGCCGTCGTCCGAAAATCGACGTGCATGTCTTCGACCTGATGCGCAAGTATGTCGAAAAAGGCGTCACGCTTGAAGAAATCAAGGAGCCGCTGCGGGGCACCAACGACTCGAAGGGTGCTGTCCATAACTACGACAACCGTTCCGACCGCTACGTCATTCCGCACGATGATCTGTTCCTGGGCCATTTCCAATACACACCGCGCAACAAGCGCCATATCACCCACCTGAACAAGGATTCGGCACTGGGCAACTTCGAGGAGCGCCTGGAAGCCCTGGACGACAAGCAGGTCGTCGCCGAGGCGAAGCGTTGCATGAGCTGCGGCTTGTGCTTCGAATGCGACAACTGCGTGGTGTATTGCCCGCAAACCGCCGTCTATCGCGTGAAGAAGACCGACGCGACCACCGGACGCTACGTCGCCACCGACTACGACAAATGTATCGGCTGCCACATCTGCCACGATGTCTGCCCGACCGGCTACATCCAGATGGGCTTGGGCGAATAAGTTGAGGAAACAGGGGTAAGAAGTATGACTTACATGAAACAGGC
>CAYNCH010000353.1:400-2525 GCA_964395815.1 uncultured Methyloversatilis sp. | reverse complement strand
CCTTGCCATGACCGAACCGATGCTCGCGATCGGGCGGCGTCAACGCGTGCATCACCGCAAACAGGTTGAGCAGCGACGCGGCAGCATCGAGCATCGAATCGAGGAGGGTCGACAGCAGGCTGACCGAGCCGGTCAGGATCGCGGATCGCCACGTGGTACGGTTCACCTTGCCGGCCGAGCATGCGCTGACCGAGGTCGACCTGCGCCAGCTGGCCGCCCACGGCACGGAGTATCTGTGCATCGCCCTGCCGGATACGCGCAGCGAGGCCGCGGTGGCGGCCGAGACGGCGGCGGCCGCGGCGCGCGTCGCGGAGATTTTCGCGGGAGCCGATCTTGGCAAGCCCGCCGTCGGTGCCCTGTACCGGCGCGTGCTGGCCTACCGGAGCCACTGACATGAGCACCCGGCCCCCCGTACCGGTCACCCGCGAGGAAGTGCTGGCCCGCCGCGATGCGCTGCCGGTTTTCCCGCGCGTGATCGATGACGTCCTGGCGACGCTCGATGATCCGGAGGCGAATGTGGGCGACCTGGTTGCCCATGTCAGCCGCGACCCGGTGCTGTCCGCGCAGGTGTTCGCCATCGCCAATGCCGCCGCCAGCCACTCGCGGCGCGACGGCAAGGTACGTGATCTATATACCGCCACCTCGATGATCGGCCTGACCCGGCTGCGCCAGACGACCATCGTCACCAGCCTGGCCGGCTTCCTGCGCGGGGCGTTGCCGCCGGGGCTGTCGCCGGGCTTCTGGGAGCACAGCGCGGCCGCGGGCGTCTGCGCCCGCCTGCTGGCCCAGCATGTCCATCAGTCGAGCGATGCCGCGATGATCGCCGGCTTGCTGCACGACGTCGGGCAGCTATGGCTGTTCCGCTTCCATCCCGAGGCGTTTGCGTCGGCCTGGCAGGCGGCGGCGCGCGGCGAGGCCAGCATCGAGGCGGCCGAGCGCGCCCGGTTCGGGGTCGATCATTCGACCATCGGTGGCTGGCTGGCGGAAAGCTGGCAGCTGCCCGCGCCGGTGTGCGCCGCGATCCGCCATCATCATGCGCCCGACAGTGCGCTGCAGGAGCCGCTGGTCGCCGTCGTCCATGTGGCCGAGGTGCTGAGCAATGCCCTCGACCTTGGCGGCACGAGCCCGCGGGTGACCTCGCTGTCGGAGGCGGCCTGCGAGCAGCTCGGCCTGCAGTGGGACGAAAGTGCGGAAAGCCTGTTCGGCCGCATCGATGCAGTCAGTCATTTCATTGCCACGTATTTCAGGCCACAATGAGCGCATGACCCAGCCGCTGCATGAATCGTCGATGTGTGAATCGTCCCTGAATCAGGCCGGGCGTGACTTGCCGGAAGCGCGGCCGATCCTGGTCGTCGATGACGAAGCGGCAATCCTGAATGCCTTGCGGCGCGAGCTGACGGTGGCGTCTTTCGCCGCCCCGCCGCTGGTGCTGGAAACCTTCACCGATCCGCAGGCGGCGCTCGACCGGGCGGCCACGCAGGAGTTTGCGGCGGTGCTGTCGGATTACCGCATGCCGGGCATGAATGGCCTGGAGTTCCTGGCGGCCTTCCATCGCCTGCAGCCGGATTGCCCGCGCATTGTCCTGTCCGGCCAGACGGATTTCGCGGCCCTGGTGCGCCTGATCAACGAAACGCACATCTATCGTTTCCTGCCGAAGCCGTGGAGCCGCTATTTCCTGCGCACCACCCTGACGCAGACGATCGGCCTGTCGCGGGCCAGTCGCGAACACCGGCGGCTGGCCGAGCGGGTGCGCCAGCAGGGCATCGAGTTGCCGATCGGCAGCCTCAACGAGGTCGAGCCGGTTCTCGTGGTCGATGACGACCTCAATTTCGCCCATGCCGTGGCCCGCAGCCTGCGGCGCGGCAATCTCTTCGACGAGGTGTTCCGCGAAACCGGCATGGTCATGGATGGCAGCGTGCCGCGTGTCGCCGTGCGGATTGCGGCCACGCCGCTGGAGGGCCTGCGCCTGGCGGAAGAAGAGCGCTTTTCCTGCGTCATCACGGATTACCGCATGCCGGTGATGGATGGCGCGCGTTTCCTGGCGGCCTTCACCGCCAAACAGCCCGATTGCGCCACTATCATGCTGTCCGGTGCGGTGGGCATGGAGGGCGTGACGGTCGCGCTC
>CAYNCH010000353.1:0-390 GCA_964395815.1 uncultured Methyloversatilis sp. | reverse complement strand
AAACCGCTGATCGATCACGAACTGCGCTGCGCCGTGGCGCAGGCGATTGCCGACCGCCGGCTGAGACTGGCCAATCGCGTGCTGGCGCAAATCGCCGATGCGACGCTGCCCGACGAACACTAAAACAGAAGTGGATACTGTGATGAATCCCCCTTCCCATAGCTCCGTCCATCGCGCCCACCGCCCGCCGCCGGGCGCCACGATCCTTGTCGTCGATGATTCGGCGGACAACCTGACGGTGCTGGGTACGCTGCTGCAGCCGCTCTACCGGGTGCGCGCGGTCAACTCGGGCGAGCGCGCCCTGCGGGCGGCGCACAGCGAACCGCGGCCCGACCTGATCCTGCTCGACGTGATGATGCCGGACATGAACGGCTACGAAGTCATGCGCCA
>CAYNCH010000352.1:0-2534 GCA_964395815.1 uncultured Methyloversatilis sp. | reverse complement strand
TCAGGTTGGTGACGTAGGCCTGGTGGTGCTTGGCGTAGTGGTAGTCGAAGGTCTCTTCCGACATGTGCGGGGCCAGGGCGTTCTTGGCGTAGGGAAGGGCGGGGAGGGTGTGTTCCATATTGTTGTCTCCTGGGTTGGGGAAATGATGCTCCGATGATATTGGGTCGCTGGGCGGGATTACAAGCCGCGGTCGTCGGTCGGGCCGGTCGAAACGGTCAGGTGCACGGCGCTGATGGTGGCGTCTGCCTCGCCGCTGGCGAAGTGCAGCGCCAGGCGGTCCCCGGCCGAGAGCCGTGACGCATCGCGGACGATCCCGCCTTCGGCATCGCGCACGATGCTGTAGCCGCGTTGCAGGGTGGCCGTCGGTGAGAGGGCCGGCAATGCGCCGGCGCTGCGGGCGAGGCGGTCGCGCTGCCGGGCGAGTTGCGCTGTCATCGCTAGCCGCAATTGCTGTGCATGGTGTGCGAGGCGCTGACGGAATGACGCGATGTCCGGAGGCTTGCGCATGAAATGCAGGCGCTGCTCGGCCAGTGCATGACGCCGTGCGGTGATCTCTCGCCGTGCCGCATCCTGCAGCCGGCGGGCGAGGAGTTCGAGACCTTGCCGGTTGGCGGTCAGCCGCTGGGCGGGGTGCACGAGGCGCAGCGCCAGCCGGTCGACAGCCTGCATGCGTACCTCGATAATCGTGCGCAGCCCCCGCTGCAAGGCAGTGCCGAGTCCGGCGAGTTCGGCGGCGGCGTCGAACCAGCCGGCGCTGGCGAGTTCCGCTGCGGCCGTCGGTGTCGCGGCCCGGCGGTCGGCGACGTAGTCGGCGAGGGTAGTGTCGGTTTCGTGACCAATGCCGGAAATAGTCGGCGCTGGCGAGACGGCGATTTTTCGGGTCACCCCCTCGTCGTTGAAGGCCCACAGGTCTTCGAGGCTGCCGCCGCCGCGCACGACGAGCAGCAGGTCGCACTCGTCGCGCGCGTACGCAGCATCGAGCGCGGCGATGATGGCGGCCGGTGCTTCGGCGCCTTGCACCAGTGTCGGATAGACGATCAGTTCCACATGCGGAGCGCGCCGGGCGAAGGCGGCGATCACGTCGCGCAGCGCGGCGGCCTGCGGCGAGGTGACGATGCCGACACGCCGCGGGTAGCGGGGCAGGGGCCGTTTGCGTTCCGTGTCGAACAGGCCTGCAGCAGCCAGTTTTTCACGCAGCCGGACGAACAGTTCATAGAGGCGGCCGATGCCTGCCCGGCGCATGCCTTCGACGTTGAGCTGGAGGTCGCCGCGTGCCTCGTAGAGGGTGACGAGAGCCTGCACCTCGACCTGCTGGCCGTTTTCCAGGCGCCAGGGCAGCAATTGCGCCCGCGAGCGGAACATGACACAGCGGACCTGGGCCTGGGCATCCTTGAGGGAAAAATAAACATGGCCGGAGGCGGCCCGCACGAGGTTGGACACCTCCCCGCCGATCCAGAGCAGTGGAAACTGCCCTTCGAGCAGCTGGCGTGCGCGACGGTTGAATTCGGCAACAGTAAGGATTTCAGGGGGCACGGTCGGGAGGAGGGCAGATAAAACGGCTGGCGGCGATGGTATCCCATCCACACACCGTCCCGTCCGCGTAAATCCTGCGTGACAGTGATGTTTTAAGCCGCATTGCTGCGTGTAACTTGTTGAATATTAATAATAAAAATTATGGCAAGTTTTGACGCGGAGCAAGAAAAGTCCTTTCGCGCCGGTAGCTTAGCGCGTCCATGCGCAAGAGATTCACAGACTTTTCCACAGTTTTTGTGGATAAGCCGGCTGCCTTGCCAAGGTATGCTGATCTATCCGACTATTTTTCGAACCGCTGGCACGATGTCACTGATTCCGCTGTCCCCCCTGGGGGCGCCGGCCCTGCTGGGGCTGTTTCGCGAGGTGCTGGAAAGCAGCCTGGTCGAACGCGGCGTCGCCCAAGGACTCGAACTTCTCGGTCATGCCGACGAGTTCTGGCGTGCGGTTTCTGTCGCCGAACTGCAGCGCATGGCGCAGGGCGGCAATCCCCATGCACAGGCCGAACTTGCCTGGCGCTACGCCGTCGGCGAGGGGTTGCGCAAATCGATTCCCGACGCGGTGCAATGGGCGACGAAAAGTGCCGAGCGCCAATGTCCGGCCGGCGAGGCCGTGCTGGGCTGGCTGCTTTATCAGGGCCTGGGGTTGCCGCGCGATTATGCCGAAGCGGCGCGGCTGTTCGAACGTGCGGCAGCGGCACAGGACAGCCGCGGCACCACCTGGTTCGCCTTGTGCCTGCTGCGCGGCCATGGCGTTGGCGCCGACGCGGAGCGTGGCGGGGCCCTGTTGCGCGAGGCGGCCGCCCTGGGTAGCCATCTCGCCCAGTACTGGCTGGGGCGGCTGCTGTATCTCGGCCAGGATCTGCCGCGCGACTTCCGCATCGCGGCGCAGTGGTTGAAACGGGCGAGCGACCATGGCATGGCCCGGGCATCCGACCTGCTCGCCCGCTGTCATTTCTTTGGCCGTGGCGTCCGGCAGGACCGTGCAGCGGCCGTCGCGCTCTG
>CAYNCH010000351.1:0-2538 GCA_964395815.1 uncultured Methyloversatilis sp. | reverse complement strand
ACTGGGGATGGGTGCGGCGTTCCTCGGCCAGGCTCGCCAATTGTTTCAACGCCTGCACGTCGAGGATGAGGGCGACTTCGCCGGAGCCGAGGATGGTCGAGCCGCCGATGCCGCGCAGATGCTTGAACAGGCTGCCGAGCGGCTTGATCACCGTCTGGAACTCGCCCAGCAGCTGGTCGACCACGATGCCCGCCTTTTGGCCGCTGGCGGAGATCACCACGACGTTCTCGCGCTGCGGCCGTTGGCCCTCGACGTCGAAGAAATCGCGCAAGCGGATGAACGGCAGGACTTCACCGCGCAGGTTGAGCATGTGACCGCGTGTATCGTCGTCGCGCAGTTCGAGGCATTCGACCACGCTGTCAAGCGGAATCACGTAGGCGGCTTCGCCGACGCTGGTCAGGAAGCCGTCGATGATGGCCAGCGTGAGGGGCAGGCGGATCACGAAGCGCGAGCCGGCACCCAGCTGGGTCTTCACCTCGACCGTGCCGCGCAGCGCCTGGATGTTGCGCTTGACCACGTCCATGCCGACGCCGCGGCCCGACAGGTTGCTGACCTTGTCTGCCGTCGAGAAACCGGCTTCGAAGATCAGGTTGCAGATTTCCTGCTCCGAAAGCGTCTGGCCGGGCTGGATGAGGCCTTTTTCGAGCGCCTTGGCCTGGATCTTTTCGGCGTTGAGGCCGCCGCCATCATCCACGACCTCGATGACGATGCTACCCGAGTCATGGAAGGCATTGAGTTCGACCCGGCCTTTCACGGGTTTGCCATTGGCTGCGCGCACTGCTGCCGGCTCGATGCCGTGGTCCATGGCGTTGCGGACCAGATGCATGAGCGGGTCGCCGATCTTCTCGACGACGGATTTGTCGAGTTCGGTCTCGGCCCCGGTGATGACGAGGTCGATATCCTTGCCCAGTTCCTTGGAGACGTCGCGGACGACGCGGTTAAAACGATTGAAGGTCTCGCCGATCTGCACCATGCGCAATTGCAGGGCGGAGTCGCGGATGTTTTCGACCAGGCGCGACAGTACCGAGGTGGCTTCGACGAGGTTCCCCTGGCCGCTCTTCTGGGCGAGCAGGTTGGCGCTGGCGCCGGCAATGACGAGTTCGCCGACCAGGTCGATGAGCTGGTCGAGCTTGTCGGCCTGGACACGGATCAGGCGTGCTTCGGCGGTTTTCTTCTCGGCGACCTGTTTTTGCTTCGCCGCCGCCGCTTCCACCAGTTCGGGCTGGACCATCTTCTTGTCGACGAGGATTTCGCCCAGTTGCGGGGCCGGCTGTTCGGTGGCCTCGGCGATCTTCACCGCCGCCTGCTGGCGACGCAGTCCGGCATCCAGCTCTTCCTGGGTCAGGGCACCCGATTTGACGAGGATCTCGCCCAGCCGCATGGTTTCTTCGGGCAGGGTCTCGATCAGCGCCAGGTAGTCGGCCACCTTGCTGTTCGGTGGCAGGATGTGCAGGTCGCATTCGTCGCGGCAGAAGGCGAAGACGTTTTCGATCTGCTCCTTGGTGGCATGGGAGCGCAGGGTGATTTCGAAGCCGAGATAGCAGGATTCCGGATCGAGATCCTCGGCGGCGGGCAGGGCGTCGCACAAAGTCGTCAGGTGGGCGATTTCGCCGAGATTGAGCAGGTAGCGGAGGAACGCGAGTGGCTCCATGCCCATGCGCAGCACATCGCGACCGAAGCGGATCGAGATGTGCCAGCAGTCGCTCATGGCGGTGTCGCCGCCGGAACGTTCGACGGTGGCGACACTGGCTTCGACCATGCCGGCACCGCTGGCGGCCGGCGTACCGCCGACGAAGGCACGCAAGGTCTCCGCCGTGGCTTCGCCAGCCTGGCGCAGCGTTTCATCCTCGTCCAGGTTGCCGGCATCGACGCGATCGAGCAGGGCGCCGATATGGTCGCAACCCTTCAGCAGGGCGGTGATGATGTCGCCGCTGAGCGCCATTTCGCCGTTCCTGACCTTGTCGAGCAGGTTTTCGAGAATGTGGGTAAACTTTTCGATGTGGTGGAGTTCCACGACGCCGGAAGCCCCCTTGATGGTATGGGCGGCGCGGAAGATGGCATTCAGGCTATCGCTGTCCTGATCGCCCTGTTCCATGCGCAACAGACCGTCTTCCATGGCGGTCAGCTGTTCGCGGGCCTCCTGGGCAAAGACGCTATAGATCTCTTCCATGCGGTAATCCTCGAAATGGCGGTTCAGTGATCGGCCGGAATGACGATCGGATCGCCGAAGAAGGCGTCCATGTTGTAGAAGTCGATGACTTCGCGCACGGCCGGGCTGTGGGCCACGATGCGCAGGGTGCGGTCGAGGCGCTGGCTTTCGCGTTTGGCCATCACCAGCAACTGGAAGCCGGCGGTGTCGATCTCGCCGACATGCGATAAATCGAGCTCGAGAATCTCGGCCGTCTGGACACCGTTAAGCAGTTGCGCCTTGATGTCGCCGGCATTGTAGATGGTCATCGGACCGTCGAGGATCAGGTGCAGTGCACCATCAGTCGTGGTCTGGGTGGCGAATTCGGTCATGGGCTTCCTTTCAGAACA
>CAYNCH010000350.1:0-2549 GCA_964395815.1 uncultured Methyloversatilis sp. | reverse complement strand
CGCATCACCAGCTTTTCGCCGAAGGCGGTCGGCAGCGTCGACAGGCGCAGTTCGATTTCCTCGCCGTCGGGCGAGCGCGTCTTGATGCGGCCGTCCTGCGGGCGGCGCTTCTCGACCACGTCCATGCGACCGAGGATCTTGATGCGGCTGGTCATCGCGTGGAGGACCGGCATCGGGATCTGGTAGACCTGATGCAGCACGCCGTCGATGCGGAAGCGCACCAGCCCCATGTCGCGGCGCGGCTCGATGTGGATGTCGGAGGCGCGCTGCTCGAAGGCGTACTGCCACAGCCAGTCGACGATCTGGACGACATGCTGGTCGTTGGCGTCGAGGGTGGCCTTGCCCTTGCCCATCTCGACCAGCTGCTCGAAATTGGCGATGCCGGTGCCGGCCACGTCGCCGCGCTTCATGGCGCCCTTGATCGACTTCGCCATGTTGTAGAACTCGACCTGGTAGCGGGCGATGTCCTCGGGATTGGCGACGACGAGGCGGATCTCCTTCTTGAGAATCGGCTGCAGCTCGTTTTCCCAGCCGCGGATGAAGGGCTCGGCGGTGGCGATCGTCACCTCCGTCGCCTTCACCTCCACGGGCAGGATGCGGAAGCGCGCCGCGTAGGAACTGCTCATCACGTCGGTGACGGCGGCCAGATTCACCCTGAGCGGATCGATGTGGTAGTAGGGCAGCCCGGCCCAGCCGGCCAGCCACTCGGTCAGCGTGTCGAGATCGAGCAGGCGATGTGGCGATTCGGGAGTCTTCCAGCGCTGCTCGGCGATCACGCTGAGCGGATGGGCGGTACCCCGGTAGTAACGGCGCTCCTGGCGGAATTTATCCGCCTCCGCACGCGGTACCTTGCCGGCGGCGATCAGCGCATCGACCACCTCGGCCAGGCCCAGGCGATGTTCAGGGGTATTGGCGGCAGCCAGTTCACTCATGATGCACGACTATACCGATAAAAGTCGGCGCCGGCGGGACGGTGATCCGAGCAGGCTAGTCGTCGATTACGAAGAATTGGCACGGAATCTGCCTTCTTTTTCGCAAGCACCTGCCAGGCAGGTGCGAGCCCCATCCAATAAGATCATCCTTGCCGCCCGAACCGAAAAACGCGGCAAGCTTTGCCGGAGACCGCCATGCGCAAAACCCGTTCGAAGCGGACCACCGTTCTTCCGCTCGGTATCAAGAACAAGGTCAGGACCGAACTGCCGGCCCTGGTGGCCCTTGCCGCCATCGGCGAGCCCTGGTTCTCGGCCGAGCACCAGTCCGATTTGCTGGCCGTGGCGCTGGTCGTCACCGAACTGGCCGAGCCCGGCAGCCTGCCGGCGCAGTGCGCTGCCGAACTGCAGCGGCTGTGCGCGCAGCCGATAGCGCGCGAGCACAAGGTGGAGATCGCCCTCAACCTCGCCGAATGCTTGCCCTGGCTGCAGCTCCAGCAAAATCACCGTATCGAACGGGCGATTGCGGCCATCGCCAACCGACACTTCGCCCAGGCCGCCTGAAATCAATCCGGCCGCATCAGACCGGCGCGCCAGGCCGCCAGTTTGCGTTCGAAGCTCCAGCCCGCATTTGCCGGGCTGGTCGATGGCAGGGTCAGTGTTTCGAAGCCGAGCGCCTGAAGCCGCGGCGCGAATTTTCCGGCGGCCTGGCCGTTGAAACACGCCCTGACTGGCCGTCCTGCCAGCGCCGACTTTTGCAGGGCGGCAAAATCGTTGGGAATAGCGTTGCGGATCGCGCTGTCGAGGCTGCCGGATCGCTCGCATCCGGCATACACATCCCAGATCGCGATGCCGGCGGCGATGACCGCCGCCTGCTTCGCCGCATAGTCCATCGCGTACAGCGGTTGCCCCAAAACCGCACCGAGAATTTTCCAGAACTGGTTTTGCGGATGCGCGTAGTACTGCCGTGCGGCGAGCGAGGCGACCGAGGGAAACGAGCCGAGGATCAGCACCCGCGCCGCCGGCCCGACCAGCGGCGGCAGGCCGACGAGCCGCCTGTCCGGACTCACTTCACGATCAGCAGGCTGTCGTCCCAACCCGGATGCTTCTCGAAGCCGAGCAGATTCGCCGTCGTCGCCGCAATATTCGACAGCCCGGCAGTGTCCGTCTGCCTCAGACCGAGCCGGCCGCCGGTCACATTGTCGTAGAGGATCAGCGGCACCGGATTCAGCGTGTGTGCGGTCTTGGCCTTGAAGCTGCCATCCGGGTTGGTCGCAGGCTGGCCGGTCTTCTTGTCGAGTTCGACCATCTCGTCGGCATTACCGTGGTCGGCCGTCACCAGCGCCACGCCGCCAGCCGCGTCGACCGCGGCGAGGAGGCGCCCGAGCGCGAGGTCGACCGCCTCGACGGCCATCGTCGCGGCGCGGAAGTTGCCAGTGTGGCCGACCATGTCGCCGTTGGCGTAGTTGCAGCGCAGCGTGCGGTACTGGCCGCTCCGCAGCGCGGCGATCATCGCGTCGGTGATCTCGGCCGCCTTCATCCACGGCCGCTGCTCGAAGGGCACCACGTCGCTGGGCACCTCCTGCCAGGTTTCGCCGTCGAACTTGCCGGAGCGGTTGC
>CAYNCH010000349.1:0-2551 GCA_964395815.1 uncultured Methyloversatilis sp. | reverse complement strand
GCGCCTCGGCATCCGCACGATCTATGGCATGCCGGGCTCGCACATCCTGCCGGTGTATGACCGGCTGCGCGACTCGTCGATCCGCACGCTGCTGGTCAAGCACGAACAGGGTGCCGCCTTCATGGCCTGCGGCGAGGCGCGCGCAACGCGCAACATCGCCGCTTGCATCACCACCGCCGGACCGGGCGCGACCAATCTCGTCACCGGCATCGCCAATGCCTACGCCGACAAGCTGCCGGTGCTGATCGTCACGGGTGAAACATCGACCTTCATCTTCGGCAAGGGCGGCCTGCAGGAAAGCTCGGGCGAAGGCGGCAGCATCGACCAGACCGATCTCTTTCGCGGCATCACGCGCTATCACAAGATCGTCGAGCGTACCGACTACCTGCTACAGGTGCTGCGCCAGGCGGCGCGCATCCTGCTCTCGCCGAATGCCGGCCCGGTGCTGCTCTCGCTGCCCTACAACATCCAGAAGGAAACGGTCGAGGAGAGCCTGCTCGACGACATCCGCTTCGTGAAGGAACAGCCCGCCCTCTGCAACCGCTTCGGCGCCACCGAGGAAATGGCGGGCATGCTGCGCACGGCCCGCCACCCGGTCATCGTCGCCGGCCACGGCTGTTTCATCGCCGGGGCCCAGAACGTCCTGCAGCGACTTGGCGCACACCACGCGATCCGCGTGGCCACCACCCTGAAAGGTAAGGGACTGATCGCGGAAAACGACCCGCGCGCGCTCGGCTGCCTCGGCGTCACCTCGGATGGCAGCGCCTATCGCCACATCGTCGAACACGCCGATCTGATCATCGTGCTGGGCGCCGGCTTCAACGAGCGCACCAGCTACCTGTGGGATCAGAAGCTCATGTCCGGCAAGCGCGTGATCCAGGTGGACCACGATGCGGCGCAACTGGAAAAGGTGTTCAAGGCCGACCTGGCGATCCACGGCGATATCCGCGCCGTGCTCGAAGACCTGTATGCCCATCTCGACGACCTGCCGCCCGCTCCGCCGCCTGCAGCAACCCCGGCTGAAGTGAAGCCGCATTTCACCGCGATCGCCCACCTGTTCGAGCGCCTCGTCGAACGCATGCCGGAAGGCGCGCTGATCTTCGACGACAACATCATCCTCGCGCAGACCTACCTGAAGGCCTCGCCGCGCCATCGCTACTTTCCGAATTCGGGCGTCTCGTCGCTCGGTCACGCCATCCCGGCCGCCATCGGTGCGCGCTGTGCGGTAGCGACGCCGGCCTTCGCCATCCTCGGCGACGGCGGCTTCCAGATGTGCTGCATGGAGCTGATGACGGCCGTCAATTACCGAATTCCGCTCAACGTGGTGATGATCAACAACGGCACGCTGGGTCTGATCCGCAAGAACCAGTTTCAGTTGTACAACGAGCGCTACCTCGACTGCGATTTCGTCAATCCAGACTTCGCGCTGCTGGCGCAAAGCTTCGGTATCGCCCACTGGCGCGTCGACTCGACGGCCGATGTCGACGCCCTGTTCGAACGCGCCGACCTGAAGGGTGGCATCAATCTCATCGAAGTGATGTGGGACAAGAACGTCTTCCCGGCTTACAAGTCGGATCGCTGACCGCTGCATGAGCCGGCACCGTTTCATCCTCGTCGTCCCGGTCGCCGACCGGCCACGCCATCTGGACGCCTGTCTCGGCAGTCTGCGCGAATTGCTGCGTCGCCATCCCTACGCGCGCACGATCACCGTGCTGCTCGCCGACGACAGTGCCGACGCGGCGAGCATCGCGGCCCGCCGCGCGCTCGCGCAGCGACATGCGACTACCGGGCTGCCGATCATCCATTTCGCCCCGGACGAGCAGGTCGCGCTCGTCCAGTCGCTCGACAGCCGCCTGCCACGCATTTTGGGCAACGCGCCACCCGAACGCTACGGCCATAAGGGCCAGGGCGTAACGCGCAATATCGCCTACCTGAAAGTCGCGGAGATGCTGGGCGACGATTCGCCCGACACGCTGATCTGGTCGCTCGACAGCGACCAGGAGTTTCGTGTCAATGCTCCGGAAGACGATGGCTATGTCATCGACTATTTCGGTGATCTGGACGCCATTTTCAGCGGCAGCGATGCTCAGGTACTGACCGGCAAGGTGGTCGGCGACCCGCCGGTCTCGCCGGCCGTGATGACGAGCAACTTTCTCGACGATGTGCTCGCGTTTATCGGCCAGGTGGCCTCGCGGCGCGATCCCACGGCCGCCTGCAGCCATCACGCGGCCGCAACGTTAGCCGGCGATGCGGCGTATCACGACATGGCGGATCTGTTCGGCTTCAAGCCCGCCGATCACTATGCCTATCCCTGTCCGCTCACGGAACCCCATAGCGAGGCGGACGGCTGCGCGCACTTCGCCGCCCGTGCGAACAGTTTCTTCTACGGCGAGCATCCGACGCGGGTTTCGTCCTACCAGCCGGCCGAGCTGTGGTCGACGGTACAGCCGGCGCGCACGGTCTATGCCGGCAACTATGTCTTCCGTGCGGCGGCATTGCGCTATTTCATTCCCTTCGCCCCCCTGCGGCTGCGCATGGCCGGCCCGACGCT
>CAYNCH010000348.1:0-2556 GCA_964395815.1 uncultured Methyloversatilis sp. | reverse complement strand
CATCCGCCTGCGCGGCCTGTGCGCGGCAGTCGATGCCGGCGGCCTCCAGAAAAGCGGCGTTGCCGATGCGGATGAGGCCGAGGTCACTGTTCGCCTGTGCGCCCAGGCCTGGGGTGGCCGTGAAATCGAAAGTCGGCGCGGGCGGGACGGCGCGCGCCTTGCAATACGCCACGACAGCGCGGGCGAGGAAGTGTTCGGAGTGCTGTTCGGTGCCGGCGACGAGGGCGAGCAGTTGCGTCTCGTCGATTCCGGCCGCGGGCAGGAAATCGGTGACGACGGGTTTCCCTGCGGTGATCGTGCCGGTCTTGTCGAAAACTAAGGTATCAAGCGTTGCTGCCGTCTCGAGCGCCTCGCCGTTGCGGATGTAGATGCCGCGCCGCGCGGCCTGGCCGGTGCCGACCATGATCGCGGTGGGCGTGGCGAGGCCGAGCGCACAGGGGCAGGCGATCAGCAGCACGGCCACGGCGTGCGAGAGCGAACGTGCGAGCGGATGGCCGGCGAGCAGCCAGCCGGCGAAGGTGGTGGCGGCGACGACGCCGACGGCGGGCACGAAGCGCGCCGAGATGCGGTCGGCGAGCTTCTGCACGGGCAGCTTCGATCCCTGCGCGTGGTCGACGAGCTTGACGATGCCGGAGAGCACGGTGTCGGTGCCGATGGCCGTCACCTTGAGCGTGAAGGAGCCGTTGCTGTTCAGCGTGCCGCCGACGACCTGGTCGCCCGCGGCCTTCGCCACCGGCAGCGGTTCGCCGGTGAGCAGCGATTCGTCGAGGCTGCCCGTGCCCGCGACGACCGTGCCGTCGGTCGGCACCTTGTCGCCGGGCCGCACGCGCAGAATGTCGCCGAGTCGCACGTCGTCGATGTTCACCGTTTCGTCGCCGGCATCGGTCACGCGGATTGCCGTGTCGGGCTGCAACTCGATGAGCTTGCGGATCGCCTCCGACGCTTTCCCTTTTGCCCGTTCCTCCATGTAGCGGCCGCCGAGCACGAAGGCGATGATCGCCGCCGCCGACTCGAAATAGACGTGATGCTCCATGCGCAGCACGCCGGGAATGCTGTAGAGATACGCCGCGCCGGCGCCCATTGCGATCAGCGAATCCATGTTCGCTTCGCGCTGCTGCGCGAGCGCCCAGGCTTTCTTGAAGATGTCGCTGCCGGGGCCGGCGACGACCCAGGTCGATAGCGCGAGTTCCATGACGCGCAGCCACGGCGAGCGGTGCATCAGCATGCCTGAGACCATCACGGGCGCGGTCAGCGCTGCGGCGAGGATGAGTTTCTTCTTCGCCGTCGCCAGCCGCGTCTTCTCGCGTTCGACGAGCAGGCGACGCTGCGCCAGCGTGTCCATCGGGCGCGCAGCGTAGCCGAGCTTCTTCACCGTGTCGAAAAGCTGGCCCTTGGTGATGAAGCCTTTCACCGTCACCGTCTCGGCGGCGTAGTTCACCGCGACGTGCTCGACGCGCGGATCGCGCCTGAGCGAGAGTTCGATTAGGGCGGCGCAGGAGGCGCAGGTCATGCCCTCCACCGCCGCGAGGCATTCCTGCGCGGGCTGGTCGGGGTCGGCGACAAAAGTCGGTGCCGGCGAGACGGTCACCTTGTTCGGCGCCGCCGCGAGATTGCCGATCACCGCGTCGCACAGGGCCAGCAGACGCGCTTCGGGCAGCTGCGCCGGGTCGTACTGGATCGTCACCGAGCCGATGTCGGCGACGACGCGCACGCTCTCGATCGCCGCATGCTTCCTGAGCAGGATTTCGAGCAGGTAGCTCTTCTCGGCGTTTTTGGCGAGCGGTGGCGCGATCAGCCGGATGCGCCGCGAGAGGCGGTGGACGACGCGAAAGCGGGTCACGGGCGTCGGCTCACGACTTGCGGTACCGCACCAGCAGGTAGACCAGATAGAACACCGTCATCCAGGCGTTGCCGTACTTGACCGGGTCCTTGATCCAGCGATTGACGATCAGATCCCAGTGCGCCTTGATCAGGTAGAAGGCGACGATGTCGTTGAAGAAATTGGTGATCGCCTTCTCGGTCGTGGCGCTTTCCACCATCGGCCGGAAACGCTCCGGTGCGGCGGCTATCGCCTTTGCGCGCAACGTGTCGATGCGCTCCATGAGACCCGGTGCCGTGGCATTGACGGGTATCGGCATGCTGGCCGGCACGACCCGGGAAGCCGGCAGAGCGGCGGGAAGCTCAGGAGCCGGCAATCCGGCGAGCACCGATTTGACGCGGCGCGCCACGTCGGCATGCGTGCAGCTGTGCGGATCGAAGCGCACGGCCAGCTTGCCATCCATCGTCAGCCAGGTGACGCGCTGCACGCCGGACAGCGTTTTCAGACCGCTTTCCAGCGCTGCCCCGACGGCGACGCTGCGCAACGGGGCCGGCAGGCCCAGGCGCAGATAACCGCTATCGCGCTGCAAAACAGCAATGGTGCTGCCATCCATGGCGGACCTACTCCTGCGCCGGTGCGACGACGGGCGTGGCGCCTGTCGTGGCGGCTTGCCCTTCTTGCGCCTCGGCGATCAGGTCGTCGAGGTTTTCCTTCTGGTGCTGCACGAAGTCCTTGCC
>CAYNCH010000347.1:0-2564 GCA_964395815.1 uncultured Methyloversatilis sp. | reverse complement strand
GAGGTGACGACCGAAGGCGGGCTCGATGTCGCCGGTCAGGAAGCGCGCATGAAGGACGTGGTGGCGCGGCTGCGTGACGCCGGCGTCTATGTCAGCCTGTTCATCGACGCCGACCTGCGGCAGGTCGAAGCCGCCCAGCGCGTCGGCGCGCAGGCCTGCGAGATTCACACCGGTCCCTATGCGCACGCCTTTCACGCGCATGGCCGCGATATCGAATCCGCTGCCGCGCAGGCTGAACTGCAAAAAGTCGGCGCTGCCGGGACGGCGATCGCACAGCTGGGCATGCGCTTCAATGCCGGCCACGCGCTCAACTACGTCAATGTCCAGCCGATCGCCACGTTGCCCGGTGTGCGCGAATTGCATATCGGTCATGCCATCGTCAGTCGTGCCGTGTTCGTCGGCCTGCGCGAGGCGGTACGCGAGATGAAACAGCTGATCCAGGCCGCATGATCCACGGCATCGGCACCGACCTTGTCGCCGTCGCACGTCTCCGGGCGATGTGGGAACGTCATGGCGAGCGTACGCTGGACAAGCTGCTGGCGCCCGCAGAGCATGCCGACTGCCGCGCCAGCGCCGATCCGGCGCACTTTCTCGCCAAGCGCTTCGCCGCCAAGGAGGCGCTCGGCAAGGCGCTGGGTACGGGCATCCGTGCGCCCGTTCTGCTGCCGGCCATCGCCGTGACACATGATGCGCTCGGCAAGCCGGCGTTCGCTTTCGACGCCGCGCTTGCCGGCTGGATTGCTGCCCGTCGTCTGGTTTGCCATGTATCCCTGTCCGACGAGGCCGACTACGCGCAGGCCTTCGTCGTTACCGAAACCGTCGTTTCCGAAAACCTTGCGGAGGAAGCATGAGCACAGCCTATGGTCCCCTGATGATCGATCTCGCCGGCACGGCGTTGTCCGCCGCAGAGCGCGAACGCTTGTGCCACCCGCTGGTTGGTGGTGCGATCCTGTTCGCGCGCAACTATGTCGATCCGCCGCAGCTGACTGCCCTCTGTGCCGAAATCAAGGCGTTGCGCGATCCGCCACTGTTGATCGCGATCGACCACGAGGGTGGCCGGGTACAGCGTTGTCACGCGGGGTTCACCCGCTTGCCGCCGATGCGCCGGCTTGGCGAGTGGTGGGATCGTGATCCTGCGGCCGCTGTCCAGGGCGCGCGTGCGATCGGGTTCGCGCTGGCCGCCGAATTGCGTACCTGCGGCGTCGACCTGTCCTTTACCCCGGTTCTCGATCTTGATTACGGCGCCAGCGGCGTGATAGGCGACCGCGCTTTTCATCGCCGTCCCGATGCGGTGATTGCCCTGGCGGACGCATTGATCGACGGGCTGCGGCAGGCGGGCATGGCCTGTTGCGGCAAGCACTTTCCCGGCCATGGCTATATCCGCGCCGATTCGCACCTGGCGCTGCCGGTGGATGAGCGCGACTACGCCGCGATGGCCGAGGATCTACTACCCTATCGTCACCTTGCCCTCGATGCGGTGATGGCGGCGCACGTTCTGTTTCCTAGCATCGATGACCGACCCGCCGGTTTTTCGCCGGTCTGGATCGGCAAGCTGCGCCAGGAGTTCGGTTTCGCCGGTGCGGTGTTCACCGACGACTTGTCGATGGAAGGCGCTGCCATCGCCGGCGACATGGTCGGCCGGGTCGAGGCGGCCTGGGCAGCCGGTTGCGACATGCCGATCATCAGCAATTCGGCCGAGGCCGTCGGCCAGGTGCTAGACCGCTGGCGTCCCGCCCCCGATCCTGCACGTGGCCTGCGCATCGCCGCGCTGGTGCCGCGTGGCGAGGGCACGGCGCTGGTCGATGCGCCCTTGTGCGCCGCCGGACGGGAGGCCTGCCGCCAGCTCGCCTGATGCCGAAACACGATCTGCCGCAGCTGTTTTCGGCGCAGGGCCCGCTCGCTCGCGCCATCTCCGGCTACAAGCTGCGCGAACAGCAGCTCGCCATGGCGCAGGAAGTGCATGCCGCCATCGTGGCCAATCGCCAGCTGGTCGCCGAGGCCGGCACCGGCACGGGCAAGACCTTCGCCTACCTCGTGCCGGCGCTGCTCTCCGGCGGCAAGGTGATCGTCTCGACCGGCACCAAGACCTTGCAGGACCAGCTCTTCAACCGCGACCTGCCGGCGGTGCGCGACGCGCTCGGCGTGCCGGCGACCATCGCACTGCTCAAGGGCCGGGCGAACTACGTCTGCCCACACCATCTCGACCGGGCGCTCGCCGGCGGCAAACTCAACACGCGTGCAGAAGTGACCCACCTGCATGCCATCGCACGCTTCGCCAAGGCTACGTCAAGCGGCGACAAGGCCGAGTGTGCCGAGGTTCCCGAGGATTCGGGCGCCTGGCATCTGGCGACCTCGACGCGCGAGAACTGCCTCGGCCAGGAGTGTGCCCACGTCAAGGAATGCTTCGTCCTCGCCGCGCGGCGCGAGGCGCTGCTGGCGGATATCGTGGTGGTCAATCATCATCTGTTCTTCGCCGACGTCATGCTCAAGGACGAGGGCATGGGCGAGCTGCTGCCCGCCTGCAACACGGTGATCTTCGACGAGGCGCACCAGCTGCCCGACGT
>CAYNCH010000346.1:0-2564 GCA_964395815.1 uncultured Methyloversatilis sp. | reverse complement strand
GCCAGCGTGCTCTTGCCGACGCCGCCCTTCGGATTGGCGATCAGGAAGCTCTGCCTCATGGCAGCAGGATCGTCGACCCGGTCGTCCGGCGTGCTTCGAGATCGGCGTGCGCCTGTGCGGCATCCTTGAGCGCGTAGGTCTGGTTGACCTCGACCTTCAGTTTTCCTGCCGTGACCATGTCGAACAGTTCGCCGGCGCTCTGCAGCAGGTCGGCACGCTGCGCGGTATAGGCGAACAGCGAGGGCCGGGTGAGGAACAGCGAGCCGCGCTTCGCCAGCTCCGAGAGGTCGAACGGTGGCACCGGGCCCGACGCGCTGCCGAAGCTGACCATCATGCCGAGCGGGCGCAGGCAGTCGAGCGAGCCAATAAAGGTGTCCTTGCCGATCGAGTCATAGACGACGGGAACGCCGGCACCGCCCGTGATTTCCCTGACGCGCGCGACGAAGTTCTCGCGCGTGTAGACGATCGGGTGGTCACAGCCGTGCGCCCGTGCCAGTGCCGCCTTCTCATCGGAACCGACGGTGCCGATCACCGTGGCGCCGAGCGCCTTCGCCCACTGGCAGACGAGCAGGCCGACGCCGCCGGCGGCGGCATGGATGAGGATCGTGTCACCTGCTTGAACCTTGTACGTGCGGCGCAGCAGGTAGTGCGCCGTCATGCCCTGCAGCATCATCGCCGCAGCGCTCCCGAAGTCGATGGCCTCGGGCAGCCTGACCAGCCGGTCGGCGGGAATCGTGCGCGCTTCCGCGTAGGCGCCGACCGGACCGCCGGCGTAGGCGACGCGATCGCCGACGGCGATGTCGGTCACGCCGCTGCCGACAGCCTCGACCACGCCGGCACCCTCCAGCCCGATGCCGGACGGCAGCGGCAGCGGATACAGGCCGGTGCGGTGATAGACGTCGATGAAGTTCAGGCCCACCGCGGCATGACGCACGCGTGCTGCGCCGGGCGGCAGCGCCGTCCCGCCAGTGCCGACTTCTTCCCAGCACAGCACTTCCGGGCCGCCGGTCGCGTGAATGCGGATCGCATGGGTCATGGGTCAGCTCCTCAGGTGATTGGCGTCGACCACGGCGAGCGCGGTCATGTTGACGAGGCGGCGCACGGTGGCGGTGGAGGTGAGGATGTGCACCGGCCTGGCGGCGCCGAGCAGGATCGGGCCGACGGTGATGCCGTCGCCGTTGGTTTCCTTGAGCAGGTTGAAGGCGATGTTGGCGGCGTCTATGTTGGGCATGATCATGAGGTTCGCTTCGCCCTTCAGCCGGCAGCCGGGATAGAGGCGATTGCGGATGTCCTCGTTGAGCGCGGCGTCGCCGTGCATCTCGCCGTCGACTTCCAGTTCGGGTGCGCGTGCGGTGATGATCTCCAGCGCGCGGCGCATCTTGCGCGTGGCGTCCGACGGCACGCTGCCGAAATTGGAATGGGACAGCAGCGCGACTTTCGGCGTCAGGCCGAAGCGGCGTACCTCTTCGGCGGCCATCAGCGTGATGTCGGCGACGAGGCCGGCATCCGGCTCTTCGTTGACGTAGGTATCGCAGACGAACAGCGTGTGGCGCGGCAGTAGCAGCAGGTTCATCGCGGCAAGGCAGTGGGCGCGTGCCTTGAGGCCGATGACGTCCTCGACATGCTTGAGGTGCTGGGCATGGCGGCCGACGGTGCCGCACAGCATGGCATCGACTTCGCCCTGCCGCAGCAGCATCGCGCCGATCAGCGTGGCGTCGGAACGCAGCGCCTGCTTGGCCATTTCCGGCGTGACGCCCTGGCGGCCCATCAGCTGGTGGTAGTCGGTCCACAGGTCGCGGTAGCGCGGATCGGAATCCGGATTGACGATCTCGAAATCCGTGCCGGCACGGATGCGCAGGCCGGCCCGCTCCACGCGCATCCCGATCACGTCCGGCCGGCCGATCAGCACCGGCTGCGCCAGGCCTTCGTCGCGCACCGCCTGCACCGCGCGCAGCACGCGCTCGTCCTCGCCTTCGCAGTAGACCACGCGGCGCGGCGCCTGCTTGGCGGCAGCGAAGACCGGCTTCATGACGAAGCCGGAGTGATAGACGAAGGCATCCAGCTTGTCCCGGTAGGCCGCCAGGTCGGCGATCGGCCGGGTCGCCACGCCGGAATCGGCGGCGGCCTGTGCCACGGCCGGCGCGATCTTGACGATCAGGCGCGGGTCGAAGGGCTTGGGAATCACGTATTCCGGGCCGAAGCCGAGGCTCTCGCCGCCGTAGGCCATCGCCACGACATCGGAAGCCTCGGCCTGCGCCAGTTCGGCAATCGCGCGCACGGCGGCGAGCTTCATCTGCTCGGTGATCGTCGTCGCGCCGGCGTCGAGCGCGCCGCGGAAAATGAACGGGAAGCACAGCACGTTGTTGACCTGGTTCGGATAGTCCGAGCGGCCGGTGGCGATGATCGCGTCGTCGCGTACCGACTTGACCTCTTCCGGCAGGATTTCCGGCGTCGGATTGGCGAGCGCGAGGATCAACGGCCTGGCGGCCATCTTCGCCACCATCTCCGGCTTCAGCACGCCGCCGGCCGAGAGGCCGAGGAAGACGTCGGCGCCCGCGATCACT
>CAYNCH010000345.1:318-2582 GCA_964395815.1 uncultured Methyloversatilis sp. | reverse complement strand
TGTGCGTTCTCCTCAGGCTTTCTTGCGGGCGAAGATGCGGACGGCGCCATGGCCAAGCGAGGCGATCAGGGTCAGCAGCGCCAGGGTCCAGCCGAGCTTGTCGAGCCATGTATTGCCGTCGCGGCCGGGCAGATAGACGCCCTCGATGCCGTCGAGGCGGCCGCCCCTGGTGTGGCACTCGGCACAGCCCACCGCCTTGTCTTTCGGCGCGACCATGTGGGTGATCGGCCAGTACATCTCGGTCGAGATGAAGTCCACCTTGCCCGAGAACGGGGCGCCCGAGGTCTTCATGCCGGTTTCGATGGCCTGCTCCCACTTCAGGTTCTTCCAGAAGCCGGTGTCGTCGTTGCCGGCGGTGTGCGGCGTGACGAGCGTCTTGTTTTCCGGGTCATAGGGCTGCTTGCCGCGCATGATCTTCATCGGCCAGATCAGCGACTTGCCATCGGTCGGGCTGCCGTTGATCCGGTTGATGCTGACCGGCTTGTCGCTTTTCTCGATCTTTTCGTCGAGCATCGTGTAGGTGATGGCGCCGTTGAACCAGCGGTATTCGGGCTTGACGTTCTCGCCGAGCACGAAATCGCCCTTGTGCGAGGCATAGGTGACGTGGCCGTGCGCGTCCTTGATCGAGAACTGCTTGCCATCCTTGTCCACCTTGCCGGCCGTCGACCAGTCCCACACCATCTTGGTGGCAACGCCGCCGCGCGCGAACTCGGGGATATGGCAGGTCTGGCAGGCGATCTTGTTGGCGTGATGATTGAGGCGTGCCGCCTGCCGGGTATCCGCCTGCTTGTGCGGGGCGTTGCTGTGGCAGGCGACGCAGGTCGCCGGATTGCCCTGCTTGTCCTTGCCGCGGATGTGGGCGCCGCCCTTGTCGATCGCGGTCGGCACATAGCGGCTGCCGGGCACGTCATGGCTGGATGTCTTGTGGCAGGTGCCGCAGGTGAAATCGAGGCCGGCAGCATCCATGTGGATATCGACCGCCGCATCCGGCGCCGCCAGCGAACTGTCGAGATCGCCATGCTTCACCCCGTCGCCGCCGCCGCCGTAGAAGTGGCAGGCGCCGCAGTTGTCACGACTGCTCTTGCCGACTTTCTGGGCCACCTTGGCAAGATCGACCGGCGTGGCCATCTTGCCGGAACCGGGAGGGAATTCCATCGCTTCGTAGATGGCATGCCCGGCCAGGCCGGCCGGCTTCTTGTAGTTGCCGGTCGAGTCGTGGCAGACAAGACAGTCGACGTTCTCTTCCTTGCTGAAGTCGAAATTGGCGTCCTTCCAGCCATAACCGACGTGGCAGGCGGTGCAGAACGCATAGTTCGAGGGCACGGAAATGCAGAAATTGTTGAGCACGTTCTTCTTGCCCAGCTTCTGCTTGCTCTCGGGATTGAGAAACTCCCAGGTCCAGTGCTTGGTGCGATGGACCTGCTTTGCTGCCTCGGTGTGGCAGGCCAGACAGGCCTTGGTCACCTCCGGCCCCGACTTGAACGGCCCCTGCAGCTCCTTGAACTTGGCATGATCCGCCGTCGTATTGAGCTTGACCGCCACTTCCTGGGCGACCACCGGCCCCACCGCCGGTCCCATAAGCCATGCCGCCAGAACGACGGCAAACGTCTTGCGTAGCATGATGCCCCCTGTTTTTTTAGTCGTACCTTCTTGCTACTACTTCCTTGCTGCCTGTATTTCCTACCAACCTAGCCAGCTTATCACGGCATAACCATTACCCATAGGGGTTATGTGGATTCGCGTTCGGGTGCTATGCTCGTACAAAATCAAGAATTTCGATCCACTGGAGGAAAGTCGCCATGAAATTTCGTTCCGCCCTGGCCTTGATGGCCGCCTCGACCATGTTCGCTTCCGTCGCCCAGGCCTATGACGCCGACTGGAAGCGCGGACGGGTGTATTACCGCAGCGTCTGCACCTCTTGCCACGTCGCCTCGCCGATCGGCCAGATCAACCCGAGCGCCAAGACCAAGGCCGAATGGGGTGCCTACATCCAGGCCGACAAGCACGCCAAGGGCAAGGAAACCGTCAAGCAATACGTCAGCAAGGACTACCGCGCCAAGATCAAGGCCAGCAACAAGGCGGCGGAAAAATTCGCCGACGTCCCCGAGCAGGATCTGCTCGAAGACGTGAAGGTCTTCCTGCAACGCGGGGCCAAGGACGGCGAAGCGCCCGCCAGCTGCAGCTGATTTTCGTTTGACCCATCGCGTCCGCTACCCGGTTCGGGAGCGGGCGTTTTTACATGGCCGGGCAAAGGCGCAATCATG
>CAYNCH010000345.1:0-308 GCA_964395815.1 uncultured Methyloversatilis sp. | reverse complement strand
AGCGCATGAGCACGGAAAACGGCTGGCTGGCCGGCTTCAAGACCGATTACGAGTCCATCTTCGTCGAGGAGTGGTCGCCCTACGTCGGCGCCATCCTGCTGGTGCTGGTGGTCGTCGCGCTGATGATCAACGGCCTGTTCTGGGGCGTGTTCGGCGGCGTGCGCTACTGGGGCGATCAGGTCAACCACCTGATCGGCCTTGCGCCGCTCCTCGGCATCGCACAACCCGACGAGGGCTGGCTTACCCACCGCATGTCGCTGATGAACATCATGCTGCTGCTCGGCGCCTTCGCCGCCGCGCTGATGTCG
>CAYNCH010000344.1:0-2585 GCA_964395815.1 uncultured Methyloversatilis sp. | reverse complement strand
TCTTTGCGACCGGACCGCTCACCAGCAAATATCCGCTCAACGCCGGGATCCATGACAGGGCGCGCAATCCATGCCCACCGAGATTCAGTGTGACAAGGCTGGGCGAAATATGCAATTCAGCACCGGCATCAAACGCATTGGCGGGGTTGTCGACCCGAGCCAGGATGGCCTGGCCATCCTGCAACGGGCTGCGAAATCCGATCCACAGGTGCAGTCCATCCGAAGTCATCTCGATGGCTTCGATGTTGAGTCCGCCATCAGCTTTGACATCGGGGACAGCGGCGGCTTCGGCAAGTACGGGATGTGCGGCGACGAGTGCGGTTTTCAGGTTGGTCAGCACAAGAGGCGACACCATGCGGTTGCCATCGATACGGAACCGAACCAGCTTGTCGCGCGACTTCTTTTCTTCTCCTTTGCCGGTGCGCGAGTGCGAGGTGATGGCGAAAAAATTTCCACCGCTATCGAGGGTCAGGCCCTCCAGGTCGTCGAGTTTGCCAACGTCTTGGCTATCGATTTCCAAGGCAACGCTGCGGATGGTGCCATCCGGCTGACGGGTGACCAAAGCGAACGGATGCTCTTTTTCATCCTCGGCGACCAGAAATCGGCCGTCCGGAAGCTCCAGGATGGCCGAGGGTTCGAAAATGCCGGTGAATGCGAGGAACATGATGAGGCCTGTGGTTTTCATGGTGTGGAAGAAAGCGGATTAACGGCCACCGGAGATCGTTTCTCCAGAATGAGGCATTGCATCAGCCGTCTTTCCTCGTCGCTGACTTCTCCAGTCACCTCGGTCCCCAGGAAATGCCGGCGAAAGGCCATCAGGGCCGCAGACGGATCGCCCACATCGTAACCGATGGCCTGGAGCGCCAGTAGCGGCTCAGGAAGCGGATCGGTCGTTGCTGTGGATTGCCTGCACCATAGCCCGAAGCCGTACTCCGCCAGACGCGCCCAGGGAAATTGCCAGCCCGGATCGACTTTCCGGCGCACGGCGATATCGCCATGGCCGATTACATTGAGTGGCGGAATCCGGTGGCGCACCTGCAAGGTCTGCAGCAGGCCGATGAGCCGGTCGATCTGGACATCGGGGTAGGGCTCCGCGCCAGTATTGTCGAGCTCGATGCCGATCGATGCCGAGTTCAGGTCGGTCAGTCCGCCCCAGGAGGATTGGCCGGCATGCCATGCGCGGCGGTTTTCGTCCACCAGCTGGTAGAGGCTGCCATCACGGCCGATCAGGTAATGCGCGCTGACCTGGCGGGCCGGATCGGTGAGCGTCCTGAGCGGCTGTTCGATATTGTCGTTGCTGGTGTCGTGCAGGATGATGAAGTTCGGTCGCCGCTCGTTATGATTGGGCGACGGGATCTGTATGACTTGATCGACGGGACTCGTGGCGATTCCGCTGCAACCGGCCAGCAGAATGCACAGCGCGCCGAAAAACAGGGGCCGCAAAGTAGCCCGGCCACTGCAGCTGCTACGCCTGCGGCCCGTCATGGCTTCCTGAATTCCAGGAAATAGTTTTCGCGCAGGAAATCGCGGGAACGCTTTAATACGAATCCGGCTGCGGTAATTTCGGCGGTCACCGTTGCGCGGTCGGCGCGCACGTGGCTCAAGATCCAAGGGCTGGAGCGTCCGGGTATCTTTTCGTAGTCGATCACGATCAGGCGTCCGCCGGGCTTGAGCGCGGTGTGAAGCGAGGCCAGCATCGCCTGCGGGTATTCGAAATGGTGATAGGTATCGCTGGTGAACACCAGATCGACGCTGTTCGCCGGCAAATGGGCGTCCCGGTCGCCGCCCAGTTGTGTTCTGACCTGCGTGAGTCCGGCCTGGCGCGCCCGTTGCTCGATGCCGTGCAGAAATTCAGGAGCGATGTCCTGTGCGATCGCCGTCCCGCCAGCGCCGACTTTTTCGGCGAACAGCAGGGTCATCACCCCCGAGCCTGCGCCGACATCGGCGACCACCATGCCCGGCTTGAGGTCCAGCGCGGCGACGATCGCATGACGCTGTTCGAAGATCTCCCGGCCTTCGCTTTCGAAAGCCGCCTGCCATTGGGCGTAGTCCGGATTCTGGTAATAACGATTGACTCCCGGTGCGACGCTGTTGTCCTGGGCGCCAGCGGGGCCATGCAGCAGGCCGAGCAGGGCGAGTGTGACGAGTGTGGCGAGCATGGGGGGCGCGATACGCGTGATACGCGGCAGGATCGGATTCATGGATGTCATAGGGCTTCGAAATGCTCCAGTATCAGTTGAACCCTGGCTTCGCCCTGCCATTCATTGATGTCGAGGCGAAACGCGGCACGGATGCGATCCGGTGCGCCTTCCGCGTGGTTGAAGCGGATGGCGTCGAGGCGTACCGCGCCTTGAGGGTCAGCTTGAGATGCTTGTCCTTGAGCAGGCGTTGCCGCTCGACAGCGAATTCGTCGGCAAACAGCGGTGCCGCGAAACCCTGGCCCCAGACGCTTTCCTGCAACAGGCGCGCCGGTGCGAGCCCGTAGTAGCCGGCTTCCAGCGGGCCATCGGTTTCCAGTGTGCGGGTAAGCGCCGCCGCAGGGAGCAGGTGGCGAGCGACGCTAGCGAAGACCGACTCGAACAGGG
>CAYNCH010000343.1:283-2595 GCA_964395815.1 uncultured Methyloversatilis sp. | reverse complement strand
TGCAGTGCCGCGTCACCACCGAGGACCCGGAGAACGGCTTCACGCCCGACTACGGCCGTATCAACGTCTATCGCAGCCCGGCCGGCTTCGGCGTTCGCCTCGACGGCGGCACCGCGTATTCCGGCGCGGTGATCACGCCCTATTACGATTCGCTGCTGGTCAAGGTCACCGCCTGGGGCCAGTCGCCGGCCAAGGCCGCGGCGCGCATGGACCGCGCGCTGCGCGAATTCCGCGTGCGCGGCCTGGCCTCGAACCTGCTGTTTCTCGAAAACGTCATCGCCCATCCGCTGTTCCTGTCGGGCGAGTGCACCACGCGCTTCATCGACGAGACGCCGGAACTGTTTACCTTCCAGAAGCGCCGCGACCGCGCCACCCGCCTGCTCAAGTTCGTCGGCGAGGTGATGGTGAATGGCAATCCGGAGATGAAGGGCCGCACGGTGCCCGCCCTGCCGCTGGCCCGGCCGCTCAAACCCGCCGGCGTCGATCTCTCCGTCGCGCCGCCGCCCGGCACGCGAAACAGGCTTCAAGCCATGGGCGCTGCAAAATTCGCCGCGTGGATGCGCGACGAGAAACGCGCCCTGCTCACCGACACCACCATGCGTGATGCTCACCAGAGCCTCTTCGCCACGCGCATGCGCACGCACGACCTGACGGAAATCGCACCCTACTACGCGCGCCTGGCGCCGCAGCTGTTCTCGCTGGAATGCTGGGGCGGCGCCACCTTCGACGTGGCCATGCGCTTCCTCAAGGAAGACCCGTGGGAGCGCCTCGCGCGCCTGCGCGCGGCTGTGCCGAATGTGCTGTTCCAGATGCTGCTGCGCGGCTCGAACGCGGTGGGCTACACGAGTTACTCGGACAACGTCGTGCGCTACTTCGTGCAGCAGGCGGCCAGGGAGGGCATCGACGTGTTCCGCGTGTTCGACTCGCTCAACTGGGTCGACAACATGCGCGTATCGATGGATGCGGTGATCGAATCCGGCGCCTTGTGCGAGGGGACGATCTGCTACACCGGCGATCTCTTCGACACCGCGCGGCCCAAGTACAACCTCAAGTACTACGTCGACCTCGCCAGGCAGCTCGAAAAAGCCGGCGCGCACATCATCGCCATCAAGGACATGGCGGGCGTGTGCAAGCCGCGCGCGATCCGCGAGCTGGTCTCGAGCCTGAAACAAGAGGTCGGGTTGCCGCTGCACTTCCACACCCACGACACCAGCGGCATTGCCGCCGCCTCGGTGCTGGCCGCCGTCGAGGCCGGCTGTGACGCGGTGGACGGCGCGCTCGACAGCATGAGCGGCCTCACCTCGCAGCCGAATCTCGGATCGATCGCCGCCGCGCTCGCCGGCACGGAGCGCGACCCCGGCGTCGATTTCGATGCCATGCAAACCTTGTCGCACTACTGGGAAGGCGTGCGCCGCCAGTACGCGCCCTTCGAGGCCGACATCCGCTCCGGCACCGCCGACGTCTATCGCCACGAGATGCCCGGCGGCCAATACACCAACCTGCGTGAGCAGGCCCGTGCGATGGGCATCGAGCATCGCTGGGGCGAGGTCTCGAAAGCCTATGCCGACGTGAACCTGCTGTTCGGCGACATCGTCAAGGTCACGCCGACCTCCAAGGTCGTTGGCGACCTGGCGCTCTACATGGTCGCCAATGGCCTGACGCCGGAGGACGTGAAAGATCCGGCGCGCGAAATCGCCTTTCCCGATTCCGTCATCGCGCTGATGCGCGGCGAGCTGGGTTTCCCGCCCGACGGCTTCCCCGCCGACCTGCAGAAGAAAGTGCTCAAGGGCGAGGCGCCGCTCCAGGGCCGCGCCGGCGCTTCGCTGCCGCCCGTCGACCTCGAAGCCAAGCGCGCCGAGGCCGAGAAGGCCTGCGGCCACAAGATCGCGGACACCGACCTCGCTTCCTACCTCATGTACCCGAAGGTCTACAAGGACTACGCCGCCCACCGCAGCCACTATGGCGACGTGTCGCTGCTGCCGACGCCCGCTTTCTTCTACGGCATCGCCGCCAACGAGGAAATTAGCGTCGACCTCGAACGCGGCAAGAGCCTGATCATCTCGCAGCAGGGCACCGCCGGGCCGGACGAGGAAGGCAAGGTCAAGGTGTTCTTCGAACTCAACGGCCAGTCGCGCGTCATTCGCGTGCCGAAAGCCGGCCTGGCGAACGTGCGCGCCAAGCCGCAGGCCGAGGACGGCAACCCCAGGCACATCGGCGCGCCGATGCCGGGCACCATCGTCACGGTGGCCGCGCATGCCGGCCAGAAAGTGGCCAAGGGCGATCCGCTCGTCTCCATCGAGGCGATGAAGATG
>CAYNCH010000343.1:0-273 GCA_964395815.1 uncultured Methyloversatilis sp. | reverse complement strand
GTCCAATGGGGAAAAAGAATGCTGATTGAACCCGCCGAGCGCGATGGCACCGTCAAGGCGATCCATTGCCGCCACGGCGAGGCGATCAACGCGAAGGATCTGCTGGTCGAGTTCGAGTAAAAAGTCGGCGCTGGCGAGACGGCGGCGAAACGCGCTTACCGTCCCCGCCCGCCCGGACTACGCAATGGTGTTGGCCGATTCCGGTTCGCCTGGCGCGGTGGTGTCCGTTTCCGGCAGCTTTCTCGCCAATACCTTGTCGACACGCTTGCCGTC
>CAYNCH010000342.1:0-2598 GCA_964395815.1 uncultured Methyloversatilis sp. | reverse complement strand
GGTAGGCCCACAGGAAGGTGACCATGCCCAGCCGGTGCGCCTCGGCGAAGGCCTGCGACACTTCCCAGAGCTGGCGCCGCGATTCGGGCGAGCCATAATAGACCGTCGCGCCCACCGCCACCGCGCCGAGATCGAAGGCCTGGCGCACGCCGGCGAACAGCGTCTGGTCGTGGATGCCCGGATAGGTGAGCATCTCGTTGTGGTTGAACTTCACGAGGAAGGGAATCTTGTGGGCGTATTTGCGCGACACCGATCCCAGCACGCCGAGCGTCGAGGCCACGGCGTTGCAGCCGCCCTCGATGGCGAGCTTGACGATATTCTCCGGATCGAAATATTCCGGATTCGGCGCGAACGAGGCGCCGGCCGTGTGTTCGATGCCCTGGTCGACGGGCAGGATCGAGAGGTAGCCGGTGCCGGCCAGGCGGCCGGTATTGAAGATCTGCTGGAAGCTGCGCAGTGTGGCGGGCGTGCGGTCGCTGCCCGCCACCACGCGGTCGATGAAGTCCGGCCCCGGCAGATGGAGTGCACTGCCGGGGATGGTCTGACAGGTGTGCGTGAGCAGGGATTCGGCTTCGGCGCCGAGCAGTTGCTGGATATCGGTCATGACGCTTCTCCTTTCTTCAGCGGAACGACTAGCTTACTCCCGGCGCAAGCGCCGGATGAAGAAGACTTCGCCACCGTGGCTTACCTCGCGCAGTTCGCCGGCCGCCACAAGTTCCCTCGCCACCGTCATGTCGAGGCCGGCCTTCGCCAGCAAGGCGCCCACCGCCGACGCACGCATCGGATGCACGGCCGTGACGGCAAGCAATTGCGCGCGCGGGTCGTCGAGCGGCGCGAAGCTGTCGCCCTCGTAGGCGGTGAGCAATTCGACGCGTGCCACCCGCTCGCTCATCCGCTGCCAGGCACGGGCGACCGTCGCTTCGTCGGGGCAGGCCACGGTTTTCTCGCTCGGCGGTCGGTGGGGAATCGACAGATAGGCGAGCCGGATGCCGGCCGCACCGAGAAAGTCGGCGACCGCGCCGACCGCCACGACGCTATCGTTGATACCTGAGACCAGCAGGGTTTCGCTGGCCAGCGTGCCGCGGAAGTCGGCCGCGAAGGTACGGATGCCGTCGAGAATTTCAGGCAGGCGCAGCGCGGAATGCGGCCGGTTGATGCGGCGCCAGGTTGTCTCATCGACGCTGTCGACCTTGAGGCTCACCCAGTCGGCGTGCGCCAGAATCTCGCGCACCTCCGGTCGAGAGATCAGCGAGGCGTTGCTGATCACCGCGACGGGCAGGCCGAGCGGCTTCAGGGCGTCGATGGCCGCGGCGAGATGAAGGTCGAGCGTCGGCTCGCCGTCGGGCACGAAGGTGAGGTAATCCACGACCTCGCCTTGAGCGCGCGCGGTTTCCAGCCGCCGGGCGACCTGCCGGACAATTTCCTCGGGTGAATAGAAGGCGCGCGGCACGATTTCCGGCGCCGCCGTCGGCCCGACCTGGCAGTAGATGCAGGAATAGCTGCAATGCTTGGGCGGGATGTTGTTGATGCCGAGGCTGCGACCGAGACGGCGCGAGGGAACGGGGCCAAAGACGATATCCATGAGGGTCCAGTCAATGGCGGAAGAGAGCAGGAGTCGAACCTACCAGGGACCGCTTGACGGCCCCTCCCGGTTTTGAAGACCGGGCGCCCCACCGGGGAACGATCTCTTCCGTGTTCATGACACCCGCCAGTCGGGCATGGCGCTGTCGCGGCGCAACACATGGTCGTCGCGCACGCGGCGAGTGTAGCCGACGCGATCAAAGAATTCGAGGATCTGCACGGCCTGCTTGCGATGGCCCCCGCCGAAGAGGATGTCGCGCAGCGGCGCCGCCCGCGCCGTACCCTGTTCGTCGTTGAGTCGCTTCACCAGCGCGGCGAGTTCGGCCACGGCGGCGGCGGTGTAAAAGTGGTCGTGCGCCACCGGATACAGCTCGCCGGCGCGCGCGACGCGCTTGAACAGCTGGCGCACGGTGTCCTCCGGCAGGCCGGCGGCCTTGCCCACGTCGCGCACACGCGGCGGGTTGAAGGGTGCGGCGTCGAGCAGGGGTTTCAATCTTGCGAACAGTTCGCGGTCGGCGGCGGCGAGGCTGGCCTCGTGCCCCGGCAGGTGCAGCCAGGCGCGGGTCTGCGCGAGGCGGCCGTCGGCCAGCAGTTCGCCGACGAGCACGTCGAAGGCGGGCCGTGCGAGCGGTGCGGCGGTCATGCGCCGCAGGCGTTCGCGCTCGACGCCGACCATGTCCGGGCCGCGTTCGTGCTCGCGGGCGAGAACGTCGAGCAGCTTCGTCGTCAGCGCCTTCCACGCGGCCCCGGTGAATCCCAGCGTGCCGAAGACGCGCAGCCCGGCGCGTTGCCACAGGGCGGCCGCTTCGTCCCCGGTCAAATTCCAGTTGATCGCAAAGCGGTCGAGGTCGACGCCGGCCACAGCCTGCGCGGCCATGAGCCCGAGCGCGATGGCCGGGTCGTCGTCACGCAGCGCGGCGAGTAACGCGAGCCGCTCGGGTGCACGCTTATGGCGCGTCGGCGGGAAGGCGTCGAGCACGCGCCCGCCGGCAACGGTGCGCTGGGCGCCCGCGTCGC
>CAYNCH010000341.1:0-2603 GCA_964395815.1 uncultured Methyloversatilis sp. | reverse complement strand
ACATCACCGGCAAGATCCCGTTCAAGCACGTCTACGTGCACGGCCTGATCCGCGACGCGGAAGGCCAGAAGATGAGCAAATCCAAGGGCAACGTGCTCGACCCGATCGACCTGATCGACGGCATCTCGCTCGACGACCTGGTGAAGAAGCGCACCACCGGTCTGATGAACCCCAAGGATGCGCAGAAGATCGAAAAACGCACCCGCAAGGAATATCCGAACGGCATTCCCGGCTTCGGCACCGATGCGTTGCGTTTCACCTTTCTCTCGCTCGCCTCACCCGGCCGCGATATCAAGTTCGACATGCAGCGCTGCGAGGGCTATCGCAACTTCTGCAACAAGTTGTGGAACGCCACGCGCTTCGTGCTGATGAACTGCGCTGACAAGGATTGCGGCATCGAACTGCCGAGCAATGAATCCTGCAATAGCGGCTATCTCGACTTCTCGCCGGCTGATCGGTGGATCGCCAGCCAGCTGCAGCGCACTGAAGCGGAAGTGGAGAAACATTTCGCCGATTACCGCTTCGACCTGCTCGCCAAGGCGATCTACGAGTTCGTCTGGGACGAATATTGCGACTGGTACCTCGAACTCGCCAAGGTGCAGCTCCAGCAGGGCAGCGAAGCGCAGCAACGCGCCACGCGCCGCACCCTCCTGCGCGTGCTGGAAACCACCTTGCGCCTGGCGCATCCGCTGATCCCCTTCATCACCGAGGAACTCTGGCAGACGGTTGCGCCCATGGCAGGCAAAGTCGGCGCCGGCGAGACGGCAACGACTTCGCCAACCCTCATGCTGCAGGCCTACCCCACCAGCAATCCGGACCGTATCGATGCCGCATCGGAAGCCTGGGTCGCGACACTCAAGTCGCTGGTCACTGCCTGCCGCAGTCTGCGTGGCGAGATGACTCTCTCACCGGCGCAAAAAGTGCCATTAATCGGCGCTGGTGAGACGGCGGCCATGCGCACCTACGCGCCTTACCTGGCCGCACTGGCCAAGCTATCGGAAGTCTCCGCCGTCGAGACGCTGCCCGACAGCGACGCACCGGTACAGATCGTCGGGGACTTCCGGCTGATGCTCAAGATCGAGATCGACGTCGCTGCCGAGAAAGATCGTCTCGGCAAGGAACTCGCACGCGTCGAAGGCGAAGTCGCCAAGGCCGAGAAGAAACTGGCGACCGAAAGCTTCGTCGCCCGCGCTCCCAAGTCCGTCGTGGCCCAGGAGCGCGAACGGCTGGCGAACTTCAACGCATTGCGCGTAAAGCTCGCCAGCCAGTTGGCCAAGTTCAGATAATCAAGCAGGGCCATAACGGGTTTCTTAAATCCGGGACAGGTTTTAGCGATCGCCTGCGGTCTTGGCCAGCGCTTCCTTGATAGCGTCCGGACACTCCATGATTCTCATGAAGCTGTTTTCGCCAGTCATCGACAAATCGGGGAAACTCGCCGCGATGCGGAATCGCGCAGACAACGCGTAGACGAAGCGATCATCTACCAGCAGTTCATAGGGCAAATGAGCAGCCGACTTCACGTCCTTGAAATCGATTTCGCTCATGATGAATTTGTCTGACATGATCTTGTCCTTGCCCTCACCCTTCATGGCGACACCAAAGACAACTTCCTTCTTGCCCGGAATGTCGATGCGATAGACCTTGGTCACGCCGAACTTCCCAGACGCGAGCCCTTCCTCAACTGCCTTGACGGCGGCCTCGTGGCTCGGGTGCAGCACAAGCTTATCCGGATCGTCAAAATAGGGCATCATCATCATATAGTGGTATTTGCGCAACTGCTCGGGCGTCAGCCCTTTGGCGCCAAATTCCTCAACCTTCCCAAGCGCCGCCTGCATTTTGTCGGCCACCCCTTTGAGATCGCCTCCCATACGATAGACGTTGGCCCAATACGTCGGGTTGGCATAAGCCACTTGCACCTCATCCTTGATCTTGACGACCGACACGCGTTGCGCTGCACCGAAACCGCCATGCTCGGATTTGGCCGCCGTATTCTTGAGTTCGTCGTTCGTTACCACGATAAGGCTAGTATTGGCATAAGGATTGTAAGTACCGACGACAGTGAAACCGGCTTCAGTCAGCGCCTTCTTGGTTATCTCAACTTTTTCCGCGAGATCGCCGGGCCCTTTGGAACCGAGAATGAAAGGTTTCAGCGCTTGCGCGGACGCAAGAGTCGTGCATAGCGACAGGGCCAGCATGGCGAACAATTTAAACAGCTTGGTCACGGTGTCTCCTCCGTTTATCTTCGGGTTGATTGTATTTATGTGCTGCCGATATGAAAAAGGCCGGCGGTGCCGGCCTTTTCCGATGCTGCATCGCGATCAGAAACGATAGCCGTATTGGAGTACCCAGCTGACCTGGGAGTGGCTGATACGAATACCGTTGTTGCCACCGATGCCGCTACCGGGTGCTCCGGTAGCCTGGGTTCCCGTCACAGTCACTTCTGGCGCATAGGTTAACGAGAAATCGATGCCGTTTTGCTTGTTGAAGAGATAGCCGAATCCAACGGTGTAGTGCTCTTCGACGGTAGCCGGGAAGAGGGGATGGACTCGATTGTTGGGGACCGGATTGTCGGCGAAATTACCTCCAACACGGAGAGTCAATGC
>CAYNCH010000340.1:0-2604 GCA_964395815.1 uncultured Methyloversatilis sp. | reverse complement strand
TATTCCTGGTTGAGGTAAAGCGCGCGGAGGAAAGCCTCGGCATCGGCGACCGCCGGCTTGTCCTCGCGAACATGCACTTCAAGCCGTGCCTCGGGTTGCGGCAGCCAGCCGGCATTCAACACTTCATCCTCGAAGGGACCGAATTCGACGGCGGCCTTGTCCTCTTCCTCGGGTTTTTCGATTTTTCCTGTCGACATGTCCATCACGATCACCATTTTCATTCCCCCCGCTTGCTTTGAAGCGACATGTTCACCATAACGATGAATATGAAGGAAAGTTGAGACATGCGTTCATTTTGCAAGCGCGGCCGTTGCTTCGTTGTTCGCACGCCACGGCGCGACCTTGACGAGCAGCGCCATGCCGGGCAGGGCCAGCGCCACGCACAACAGGAAAAAGTTCATCCAGCCCATCCACTCGACCAGCCAGCCGGTGGCGGCATTGACGAAGGTGCGTGGCACGGCGGCGAGGCTGGTGAACAAGGCGAACTGCGTCGCCGTATAGACGGGGTGGGTGGCGCGCGCGATGAAAGCGACGAAAGCGGCCGTGCCGAGCCCGACGCCGAGCGCCTCGAAGCCGATCACCACGGCCAGCCGCGCCAGCGCCGCGCCGTCGATGACGGCCTGCGGGCCGAGCGAGGAAAGCCAGGCGAAGCCGAAGATCGAGACCACCTGCACCACGCCGAACAGCCACAGCGCGCGGTTGATGCCGAGGCTGACCATCCAGAGCCCGCCGAGCAGTCCGCCGATTACCGCCGGCCACAGGCCGGCATGCTTGGCGACCAGGCCGATGTCCGATTTGGCATAGCCCATGTCGAGGTAGAAGGGCGTCGCCAGCGCGGTGGCCATCGAGTCACCGAGCTTGTAGAAGAATATGAAGGCGAGGATCAGCAGCGCTTCCTTCGGGCCGGCGCGGCCGATAAACTCGCGGAACGGCTCGACCACGGCATCGCGCAGGGTACGCGGCGCGTTGCCGGCCACAGCCGGTTCCCTCACCAGCAGGGCCATGACGATGCCGGGCAGCATGAACAGTGCGGTCACGAAGAACACCGCATCCCATGGTAGGCGATCGGCGAGGATCAGCGACAGCGAGCCCGGCACCAAGCCGGCAATGCGGTAGGCATTGACATGCACGGAGTTGCCGAGACCCAGCTCGTGCTCGGCCAGCAGTTCGCGCCGGTAGGCGTCGAGCGCGATGTCGGCGGTGGCCGAGAGGAAGGCGAGCGCAGCCGCCAGCCAGACGATGAGGCCCAGATCGGTGGCCGGCGAGAACTGCCCGAGCAGCGCGATGACGACCAACAGCAGTGCCTGGGTCAGCACGATCCAGCCGCGCCGCCGGCCCAACGGCAGCACGTAGCGATCGAGCAGCGGCGCCCAGAGGAATTTCCAGGTGTAGGGAAACTGGATCAGCGCGAACAGACCGATCGCCTTCAGGCTCACGCCTTCGCTGCGTAGCCAGGCCGGCAGCAGGTTGAGCAGCAGATACAGCGGCATCCCCGACGCGAAGCCGGTGAACACGCAGATCAGCATGCGGCGGGTAAGGAGGGCACTCGTCCAGGCAGGCATGGTCAGCCGATGCTAGCAGCGCCGGCCCGGGGCTGATCCATAATGACGGCTGCAGAACCGCAGCCTATTCCCATGTTCCCGTCCGCTTTTCCGATCCGCTACGTCGATCCCGTCTATCGCCCGCCTTCCGAGGCCGCATCGCTGATCCTGCCGGTCACCGACGGCTGCTCGTGGAATAAATGTACCTTCTGCGAGATGTACACCGCGCCGCAGAAGAAGTTTCGCGCCCGCGACGAGGCCGATACGCTGGACACGATCCGCGCCTGCGGCGAGCGTTTCGGCCACGAAGTGCGCCGCATCTTCCTCGCCGACGGCGATGCGCTGGTGCTGCCGACAGGCCGCCTGCTGGCCATCCTGCAGGCCATCCGCACGTATCTGCCGGCGGTCCATCGCGTTTCCAGCTACTGCCTGCCGCGCAACCTGCGCAAGAAGTCGGTCGCCGAACTGAAGGAGCTCGCCGACGCCGGACTGAAGATCGCCTACGTCGGCGCCGAATCGGGCGACGACGACGTGCTGGCACGCGTGAGCAAGGGCGAGACTTTCGCCAGCACCCGCGAAGCCTTGTTGAAGCTCGGCGAGGCCGGCATCACGCGTTCGGTCATGATCCTGAACGGTCTGGGCGGCAAGGCATTGTGGCGACAGCACGCCGAAAACTCCGCCCGTCTCGCCAATGCCACACAACCCGAGTATCTCGCCACGCTGGTCGTCAGCTTCCCGCTCGGCGAAGACCGCCTGCGCGCCGGCTTTCCCGGCTGGGAGCCGTTATCGACGCATGAACTGTTCGTCGAAATGGAGCACTTCATCGCCGGCCTCGAACTCGAACGCACTACTTTCCGCAGCGACCACGCTTCGAACTGGCTGGTACTGAAAGGTACACTTGGCGCGGACAAGCCGCGTCTGCTCGAACAGGTGCGCAACGCCATTGCCAACCCCGCCGCGGCCCCGCTGCGACCGGCCTGGGCGAGGGGGTTATAATCCGGCCGTCTTTTCCGCGCGCCCGTAGCTCAGCTGGATAGAGTACTGCCCTCCGAAGGCAGGGGTC
>CAYNCH010000339.1:0-2629 GCA_964395815.1 uncultured Methyloversatilis sp. | reverse complement strand
TGCCGCAGACGCAATGCGGCCAGTGCGGCTACCCGGGCTGCAAGCCCTACGCCGAGGCGATCGCCAAGGGCGAGGCCGAGATCAACTGCTGCCCGCCCGGCGGCGACGACGGCGTGCGCAAGCTCGCCGACCTGCTCGGCCGCGAATACAAGCCGCTCTCCGGCGAGCACGGCATCGAGAAGCCGAAGAGCGTCGCCTTCATCGACGAGCAGGCGTGCATCGGCTGCACCTTGTGCATTCAGGCCTGTCCGGTCGATGCCATTGTCGGTGCCGCCAAACAGATGCATACCATTCTCGAGAAGCAATGCACCGGCTGCGAGCTGTGCGTGCCGCCCTGCCCGGTGAATTGCATTTCGATGGTGCCCTTGCCGGAAACCATCGATACCTGGAAGTGGAAGTATCCGCAGATCCCCATTGTCCCGCTCAAGGCCGCTCACCATGCTTGAGCTCTTCCGCTTTCACGGTGGCGTCAAGCCGGGTTCGCACAAGAAGGAATCTTCCGGAGCGGCGATCATCGCCGCCCCCCTGCCGCAGCAGCTGGTCGTGCCGTTCCGCCAGAGCGCGACGGGCGCCGCCGCCATTCGGGTACAGGCCGGCGACAAGGTGCTCAAGGGCCAATTGATCGGCGCGGCGGAAGGTCCTTTCGGCGCCTCGGTGCACGCCCCGACCTCGGGTACCGTGCGCGCGATCGAGGATCGTCCCCTGCCCCACCCTTCGGGCCTGGCGGCTCCCTGCGCACTGATCGAGCCGGACGGCGAGGAGCGCTGGATCGAGCGGACACCGCTGGATCCCTTCACCGCCGACGCCGAACAACTGCGCGCGCGCATCCGCGATGCCGGCATCGTCGGCCTGGGTGGAGCGGCCTTCCCGAGCCACGTCAAGGCCCGTGCCGCCATCGAGACGCTGGTCATCAACGGGGCCGAATGCGAGCCGTGGATCACCTGCGACGACCGCCTGATGCGCGAACGCGCCACCGCTATCGTCGCCGGCGCCCGCATTCTCGGTCGCCTGATGGGTGCCCGGCGCATCCTGTTCGGTGTCGAGGACAACAAACCGGAGGCCGCCCAGGCACTGCGCGACGTGCTGACCGAATGCGAAGGCGCAAGTTGCCAGGTCGTGGCCGTCCCGACGCTCTATCCGGCCGGCGGCGAGAAGCAGCTGATTCGCGTGCTGACCGGCATCGAGATCCCCTACGGCAAGCTCGGCCCGGACTTCGGCGTGCAGTGCTTCAACGTCGGCACCGCCTATGCCGTTGCCCGCGCCGTACTGCGCGGCGAGCCGCTCGTTTCGCGCATTGTCACGCTGGCGGGCAACTATGAAAAGCCCGGCAATTTCGAGGTGCTGATCGGTACGCCGCTGGCCGCGCTGCTGCCGCTCGGCCAGCCGAAAGCGGATACCGACCGCGTGGTGATGGGCGGGCCGATGATGGGTTTCCCCGTCCCCGATCTCACCGTGCCGCTGGTCAAGGCCACCAACTGCCTGCTGGCGATGAGCCCGGCGCTGTTCCCGCCGCCGCCGCCCGAGATGCCCTGCATCCGTTGCGGTGCCTGTACGCGCGCCTGCCCGATGGTGCTGCAGCCGCACGAACTGTACTGGTACTCCAGGTCGAAGAACTTCGGCAAGGCGCAGGAATATCACCTGTTCGACTGTATCGAATGCGGCTGCTGTGCGTTCGTGTGCCCCTCGCGCATTCCACTGGTCGATTATTACCGCTTCGCCAAATCGGAAATCCGGGCGCGCGAGCGTGACAAGGCCGCGGCCGACAAGGCGCGCGAACGTCACGAGTTCCGCCAGTTCCGCGAAGAGCGCGAAAAGGCCGACAAGGCGGCCAAGCTCGCCGCCAAGGCGGCCGAAACCAAGGCCAAGCTGGCGCAGGAGGAAGCGGCCAAGGCGGCGGGCACCGCACCGGCGGCCACCGAAAAAGTCGGCGCCGGCGGGACGGCACCGGAAACACCCGCTGCACCCCAAACGCCCCCTGCGGACGACAAGGCGGCCCTGATCGCCGCGGCGCAGGCGCGCGCAGCCGCGAAGAAGGCCGCAGCCGCAGCCACCGCTTCCGACGGAGAGAACGCCTGATGCATACCTCCCCTCACGTTCTCCAGCCCGCGAGCGTGCGCAGCGTCATGTTCCGCGTGCTGGTCGCGCTGCTTCCGGGCATCGCCGCCTATGTCTGGTTCTTCAGCGCGGCCATCCTCGTGCAGCTCGCCATCGCCTCGACGACCGCACTGCTCGCCGAGGCCCTCATGCTGCGACTGCGCGGCAAGCCGGTCATGTTGTTCCTCACCGACGGCAGCGCACTGGTCACGGCCTGGCTGGTCGCCCTCACCTTCCCCCCGCTCGCGCCCTGGTGGCTCACGGTCACCGGCGTGCTGATCGCCATCGTGATCGTCAAGCACCTGTATGGCGGCCTCGGCCAGAATCCGTTCAACCCGGCGATGGTGGCCTTCTGCGCGATGATCGTGGCCTACCCGCAGCTGATGTCGCAATGGCCGCGTGCCGATTTCAACACCTTCGCGCCGATGTTCGACGCGATCTTCTCCAGCCATCGCGACCTCGACGCCCTGGTCATGGCCACACCGCTCGATGCCTTGCGCACCATCCTGCGCGATCCCGAGCAGCGCGCCACCAT
>CAYNCH010000338.1:0-2631 GCA_964395815.1 uncultured Methyloversatilis sp. | reverse complement strand
CACGCCGCTGCAGATCCTCTGGATCAACATGACCACCGCCGTGCTGCTCGGCCTGACGCTGGCCTTCGAACCGGTCGAGGGCAACGTCATGCGCCGCCCGCCGCGCCCGCCCGCCGCGCCGATTCTCGACGGCCCGCTGCTGTCGCGCATCGTGCTGGTCGGCACCCTGATGCTGGCCGGCTCCTTCGGCCTGTTCCTGCTCGCCCTCGAACGCGGCGCGCCGCTTGCGGAGGCGCGCAGCATCGCGGTGAATGTCTTCGTGATGATCGAGATCGTCTATCTCTTCAACTGCCGCTCGCTGACGCGCCCGGCCTACGCCGTGGCGCCGTTCTCCAACCCGTGGGTATGGGCCGGGGCCGGCGCGATGCTGGTGCTGCAGGCAATGTTCACCTATCTGCCGGTGTTCCAGAAACTGTTCGGCACGGCGGCGATCGGCTGGCGCTCATGGGTCGAGATCATCGCCGTGGCGCTCGTCTCGATGCTGATTGTCGACTGGGAAAAGGCGCTGCGGAAAAACCTGCGCAGGCACTAGCCGCGCCGTCCGGCCAGCGCCGACTTTTTACTTCGGCAGCAGCGGCGGCGCGTCGTTGAGCGTGCGCAGGTGCAGCAGCACGGCGGCGCGCAGGGCTGGGTCGGCGATGCCGACGAAATTCATCGCCTTGCCCGGCACGGCGCGTTCGGTGTCGGCGAGGTAGTGATCGAGCGTGGCGTAGTCCCAGGCGATGCCGGCACGTTTCATCGCGGCGGAGAATTCGAAACCGGGAATGCTGGCCGCCGGCCGGCCGAACCAGTTCCACAGGAACGGTCCCTTGGCATGGCCGCCGGTCTTTTCGCCGTCGTGGCATTGCGAGCACTTGCGGTCGAAATATTTCGCGCCCGCCGCCACATCGGCGGTGGCGAGCCGCGCCTTCAATTCATCGGTCATCACCGGCCGGTAGCCGCCGGCAAAGCTCATGTCGGCCGCGGATACTCCCATCGCACACGCCAGGCCGACGAGACTGATCAGCACTCCTCGCTGCGCATTCATGGCATCACTCCTTCTCGACAGATTCCGGTGATCGGCGGGATGGGCATGCGCCCGCTACCGATTGTCCGACATTCCAGCACAGGCTGAGCGATGGCGCCGCAGGATGGGGCGTGCCTTCCCGATCGATGCTTGCGACAGTCGTGCGAAACGCGCGGGCACCGGCTCGATCGACCTGCAGTTCAAGCAGCCAGCCAGTGGTGGTTGCCGGCGTGTCGAAACCGTCGAAGACGAAATTGCCAAGACTGTAGATGACCGGCCGGCCGCGATAGATCTCGATATCCTGGACGACGTGCGGATGCCCGCCGACGACGGCATCCGCACCGGCATCGATCATCCGGCGCGCCAGTTGACGCTGTCTATCGCTGGCCAGCGGCTCATGCTCCCAGCCCCAGTGCATGACGGGAATGACGATATCGGCATGATGAATCCGGCGCGCCTGCTCGATATCCAGCATCACCTGTTCGTCCTCGCTCCACGCAATGCCCGGCTTGTCGAAGTCGGCCTCGAACCAGCGCGGAAAGAACTCGTTGTAGCCCAGCAGGGCGATGCGCAAGCCCTTCCGTTCCAGGATCAGCGGGGCATGGGCGGCCGCCAGGGTGCGTCCGCCGCCGAAATAGCCGATGCCTGCATGCTCCAGCCGCTCCAGCATGTCGGCAAAGGCCCGCGGCCCGTAATCACCCGAATGGTTGTTGGCCAACGCGACGGCATCGAAATGGCGCTTCACCCGCTTCAAGACCCGCGGATGCGCGCGAAAGCTCCAGGGCTTCGCGGGGTCGGGCCGGCCCGTTGCGCTGACGACGCATTCCAGATTTGCGACGCGTATGTCGGCCGCGGCCAGCCGTGCGGAAAACGGCGCGAACGGATCGCGTCCGGCCCGGATCAGCTTTCCCGGCGTATCGGCCAGCATGACATCGCCGACGAAGGCGATCGATATCTCTGTCTTGTCCGCCGCCTGCGCCGCGATCGGCAGGCTGGCCAGCATCGCGGCGCAGGCCAGCCTGCCCAGCCGGATTCTCATGGGCCTGCCTCGATCAGGGTGCAGGCATACTCGAGTTCACGACCGAGCCGTGGCGAGATGAGTTGCACCACCCCGGACAGCGGGATGATTTCGGTGCCGCGCGGCAATCCCGGCCTGGCGAATTTGGCGACATGCATCAACACCGGCTGCTCCGCCGACTGGTAGTAGGTGTAGAGCTTGATGTAGTCGACATAACCCGCATCGCCCACCACCACGGGCTTGAACCGGAAATGCCCGCGAATATCGTGGGCCATGAATTCATAAGGCATCGCGGCCGGCCGGGTGTCGATCGTTTGCGTTTCGCCCGCCTGGGTGACGCGGCAGCGCACGGTGGGCAGCGCCAACACATCCGCCATCAGGCTCATCGCAACAGCGAACAGGATGACTTGCATGAGATCCAGCTGCAGACGGATCACCGCGGGTCGTCCTGCGGATGGGAGGCTGATTCCGGGAAAAACACGGCCAGCCAGACGGTCGCCTGCGCCGGGTCGGTCCACGCCACCCGGTGTTTGCGGCCCGGCGCGATATACACCCAGTCGCCCGGCGCCAGCGGCCCGAGTTCTTGGACGCGCCGCACGACGATCAC
>CAYNCH010000337.1:0-2645 GCA_964395815.1 uncultured Methyloversatilis sp. | reverse complement strand
CCGCGGTCTCTTCCCCATGAAACTGGAGAATATCGAGCGGCACAATGGACAGCGTGGCCCACACATCAGCGACCGGCGCGTTCACGAACAAACCGACGCGGGTCACGAAGGGAGGAACACATCGGGCCAGCTCTGCCGCCCGCTCCAGCAACAAGTAGCGCGGACTCGGGGGATAAAAAACAAATCCCAATGCATCCGCGCCAGCGGCAACAGCGGCGTCGAGATCTTCGCGACGGGTGATACCGCAAATCTTGATGCGGGTACGAGGCATGATCAGGCGGCAAACCAACACGGATCGGTGGATGATACGCGCGTCTCCGGCAAAGCCCAGCATGCATCGTAGTCGACACCAGCGAGGTAGAGACCATGTGGTGCAAAGGTCGGTGCTGCAATACGCCGGTCACGGGCGACAAGCAACTCACCTATCCAGTCGACAGGGCGACGCCCCATGCCGACATAAACCAGCGCCCCAACCAGATTGCGAACCATGTGATGCAAAAAGGCATTGGCACTACAGTCAAAACAGATCAGGTCTTCGCTTCGTGTGATTTCAAAGCGACACATGGTTTTGACCGGACTTTTCGCCTGACACTCGGCCGCCCTGAATGACGAAAAGTCATGCTCGCCGATCAAACAGGCCGCGGCCGTCTGCATGGCCTCAAGATCGAGTGCCTGATGACACCACCCTACCCGGTTGGACAGCAACCCCGGTCGCACGCTGCGATTGAGTAACAGATAGCGATAGTGGCGTCCACGCGCAGAAAATCGGGCGTGGAAATCCTCCGGAACCGACACGGCCCAGCGCACGGCGACTTGCGAGGACAGATGCGCATTCACCCCGCGAACCCAGGCGGTCGGGGAACGCTCCGCCGCACAATCAAAATGCGCCACTTGTGCCAGGGCATGCACACCCGCATCTGTGCGGCCCGCACACATCACCCGGACCGGCATGGCCGCGATCCTCGTCAGCGCCGTCTCGAGCACATCCTGAACCGTATTTCCACCCGGTTGCGACTGCCATCCAGAGAAATGCGTTCCGTCATATTCAAGCCCCAACGCGAACCTCATCTCACCGCCCCGAGCAGTAGTATCGACAACAACAGTCCGCCAATCAACCAGCGATCCAGCGCTCTCATGGAGGGTACATGCAGGTGCATCGAGTGGCCTCCTTCTGGTATTGAAGCCTCGGTCAGCCAGCGACGCCAATCCATGCTTTCTCGCTGCTCGACGACGTCGAGTACCAGCATCAAACGCACGACGGTTTTCTCCCGCGCCCGAGACGCTCCGAGCAAACTGTACAGACCGGCCAGCACGCCGGGGGTACCGATCCTCTCGTGCAGGAGCGCCAAACTTGCCAGCAGCGCCATCAGGCGACCGACATGTACCTCGGCATTGCGAACCCCCTCCCATGTGATGCCAATATTCCCGGCCATCCCGGGCAAGTACTCGCCTGGCGTAAAAAACAGGAACAGTATCGCCAATGAGAGCAATAGCCAGCGCGAGCGGCGTAACAAACGAAGCGTCCGCTGCCGGGCAAGAAAGAGGGAACAAAACAGGCAAACAGCGGATATCAGCAACGCACTTGACGCCGTAGTCCATTGCAGAATAAACGCAAAGCCAGCCCACATGACCAGCAGGACGGCTGGATGTAGCATCAAGGGCAATAAGGTAAAAAAACAGGCGCCACGGTACGGCCGCGGCGTTGTTATCAAGCGTCCAGTTGGTCGAGTCGTGCGCGGGCGAGCGACTGCTGGGCCGCACTCCCTTCGTTGAGCACCTCGTTGAGCAATTCCCGAGCCCCTTCCCGATCTCCCATTTCCTCGTAAGCCTGAGCCAACTCGAGTTTGGTAGCCACCTCAGGATCCTCCGCGGTCACTTCGCTGGGAAGGTCAACCATGTCGACCGCAGCAGGTGGGGCATCGAGGTCCAGATCCATCTCGGACAAGGGAATATCGTCGCCACTACTCGACTCCTGCTCAGGAACAGCGACATCCAGATCCAGGTCGAGCGAAGGCAGGTCAATATTCCCAAGATCAGCGACCGGCACATCCAGATCAGGTAATTCAAGGTCAGGCTCTGCCGCAGATGCGACTATTTCGGACTGAGCGGATGCCTCTACAGCCGGGGCGTCAAGATCCAGGCTGATATCCGACAGACCAAGGTCGGGGATCTTGGCATCGGCGCTTACTGAGCCCTCCTCACTGCCAGCGAGTGCATCTTCAAGCCCGAGATCAAAGTCCAGTGCTGCAGCATCTTCCAGTGCAACAGCCGGCCCGGAGGTCAGTTCGGATTCAACCCCCTGATTCAGCTTTGTGCCGGCATCGCCCGCCCCCTCCTCTGCTGCAACCCCGCTGGCAGGGATTGTTTCAAGGTCAAGGCCCAGATCGAAGTCAATATCCTGAGAGGCAGTTTCATCCACGGCTACAACTGGCTCGGAGATATCCTCGACGGGAGGCGCTTCGTCAGCGACATCACCGATATCCAGCGAGAAGTCGATCACATTGTCGTCTGCGGCAACCTGAGTGGCAAAAGCAGCCGCCGACTCGATCGTTTCGGCAACCGTCTCCCCCGCACCATCAGGAGCAGGCTGTTCAGGGATACTCGGCGTACCGAGATCAAAATCGAAATCGAGACTCATCGCCTCG
>CAYNCH010000336.1:0-2647 GCA_964395815.1 uncultured Methyloversatilis sp. | reverse complement strand
CCCTTGGCCGAATGCACGGTCATCAGCTGCAGCGCGTCGTCGCCTTCGCCGGCCTGGTGTTCGCCGGCCTCCAGCGCGGCGTGCGCCAGAAATGCCGCCAGATCGGACGAGAGTTCGCCCTCTTCGCCCACAACACCCTCCTCGGCCACAAAGCCGGCGGCGGCATTGACGAGTTCGTCCAGGTTTTCCAGCCGTTCCTGGCCTTCCTTTTCGTTCTGGTAATGCGTGCGCAGGCCCGACAGGTCGAGCACGTGCTCGACCAGTTCGGGCAGCGGCAGATGGGCGGCTTCGCGCAACTTGATGATCAGCGCGGCAAAGGCGGCGAGCTTGGCACCGCCCGCGCCGGCCACCTGCGGAATCGCCGCGTGCAGGCTGCTTCCCTGCACCCTGGCGGCGTCGGCGAGCGCATCGATGCTGCGCGCGCCGATGCCGCGCGTCGGAAAGTTCACGACGCGAGCGAAGGCGGTGTCGTCATCGGGATTGGCGATCAGGCGCAGATAGGCGAGCGCGTGCTTGATCTCGGCGCGCTCGAAAAAGCGCAGGCCGCCATAGACACGGTAGGGAATACCGGCATTGAACAGCGCATGTTCGAGCGCGCGGCTTTGTGCGTTGCTGCGATAGAGCAGAGCCATTTCGCGGCGGGCGTGGCCATCGTTGGCGAGCGCCTTGACCTCCTCAACGATGAAGCGCGCCTCGTCGCCATCCGAATAAGACTCATGCACGCGGATCGGTTCGCCGGCACCGGCCTCGGTCCACAGGTTCTTGCCGAGCCGCGACGGGTTGTTCTCGATGATGGCGTTGGCGGCGTCGAGGATGTTGCCGTGCGAGCGGTAGTTTTGCTCGAGGCGGATCAGGTTCTTCACCTGAAATTCACGTTCGAAGTCGCGCATGTTGCCGACATCGGCACCGCGGAAGGCATAGATGCTCTGGTCGTCGTCGCCGACGCAAAACAGCGAACTTCCCTCTCCAGCGAGCATCTTCAGCCAGCGGTATTGCAGCTTGTTGGTGTCCTGGAATTCGTCGACGAGGATGTGGCGGAAGCGTTCCTGGTAGTGGCGGCGCAACGGTTCGTTGCGCTCCAGCAGTTCGTAGCAGCGCAGCAGCAGTTCGGCAAAGTCGACCACGCCTTCCTTCTGGCACTGCGTCTCGTAGGCTTCGTAGAGTTCGACGCGCTTCTTCGTCCAGTCGTCCCAGGCTTCCACCGCCGCCGGCCGTAGCCCGGCTTCCTTCTGCGCGTTGATAAACCAGCACAGTTCGCGCGACGGGAATTTTTCGTCATCGACGTTGAGCGATTTCAGCAGCCGCTTCACGGCGGCGAGCTGGTCGGCCGAATCGAGGATCTGGAACAGCTGGGGCAGCCCGGCATCGCGGTGGTGGGCGCGCAACAGGCGATTGCACAGGCCGTGGAAGGTGCCGATCCACATCCCCTTCACGTTGATCGGCAGCATGGCCGACAGGCGGGCGAGCATTTCCTTGGCCGCCTTGTTGGTGAAGGTCACGGCCAGCACGCCTTGCGGAGCTACCTGACCAGTCGAGATCAGCCAGGCCAGCCGGGTCGTCAGCACCCGGGTTTTGCCCGAGCCGGCACCGGCGAGGATCAGCGCATGCTGAGGCGGCAAGGTGACAGCGGTGAGCTGCGGCTCGTTAAGTCCTTCCAGTAGATTCAATGGGTTAGCTTTCTGGCAAATTGTGCAGTCTACTCCAGGCCCGTTGAACTTTTTGCTTTGATCCACATCTCATGGTTGAATTGTGCGGCGCAACAAAATTGCGTCACTGAAAGGAACATTCCATGAAATCGACCCACCCGAAAATCCTGCCCTGGCTGGCCCACAAGGCCGGCATTTCTCTCCAGCGCGCTGAAATCCTGTGGCACGCTGCCCAGCATCATGCCGCCCATGTCACGGGTGAAAACGAAACTTCGACCTTCTGGCAGGCAGCGATGGATCGCCTGCTGGAACTCGTCGCTGCCGAGAGCCTGCGCGAGGACGCCGCCTCCTTCGGCTGGCGTCGCTGGGCGCGGCTCAATGCCAGTCTCTGGCAGGCGCCGCTCGTTGTTCTCGATGCGCTGACCCTCAATAGCCAGCGCGGCTGGCGCAGCTTCCGGCCGCTCTCTTTCGGCTGACGCGCATTCCCGGCCGGAACAGGGGGCGGGCGTATAATCCGCCCCCTTGTCGAATCATCTTTCTGCCGCCCGGCCATGCAGGAAAAATACAGCCCCACCGAGATCGAACAGGCCGCCCAGGCCCACTGGAACAGCACCCGCGCCTTCAATGTCGCGGCGGATGCGGCCGAGCCCCCGCTGCCAAAATATTACTGCCTGTCGATGTTTCCGTATCCGTCGGGCAAGCTGCACATGGGCCACGTGCGCAACTACACGATCGGCGACGTGCTGGCGCGTTCGCACAAGATGCGCGGCTACAACGTGCTCCAGCCGATGGGCTGGGACGCCTTCGGCCTTCCCGCCGAGAACGCGGCGATCCAGAACAAGGTGCCGCCGGCCAAGTGGACCTACGACAACATCGCTTACATGAAGCAGCAGCTCCAGTCGCTGGGTTTCGCCCTCGACTGGGAACGCGAGCTGGCGACCTGCAAGCCCGAGTACTACAAGTGGAACCAGTGGCTGTTCCTGCGCATGCTGGAAAAGGGC
>CAYNCH010000335.1:0-2649 GCA_964395815.1 uncultured Methyloversatilis sp. | reverse complement strand
GCACGCAAAGCTGCGTCTCGGTCACCGGCAGCCACAACCCGCCCGACTACAACGGCTTCAAGATGGTGCTCGACGGCGAGACGCTCTACGGCACGATGATCCAGGCCCTGCGCAAGACCATCGAGGCGGAGCGTTTCACCGCCGGCCGCGGCATCCTGCGCCACACCGACGTCAAGGCCGCCTACATCGACCGCATCGTCGCCGATGTGAAGCTGGCCCGGCCGCTGAAGATCGTCGTCGACTGCGGCAACGGCGTGGCCGGCGCCTTCGCGCCCGAGCTGTTCCGCCGCATGGGCTGCGAGGTGATCGAACTGTTCTGCGAAGTGGACGGCCACTTCCCGAACCATCACCCGGACCCGTCGAAACCGGCCAACCTGCGCGACGTGCAGCGCGTGCTGCGCGAGACCGACGCCGAGCTGGGGCTGGCCTTCGATGGCGACGGCGACCGTCTTGGCGTCGTCACCAAGGACGGCGAGATCATCTATCCGGACCGCCAGCTGATGCTGTTCGCCGCCGATGTGCTGGCACGCCATCCCGGCGCGCAGATCATCTACGACGTGAAGTGTTCGCGCTGGGTCGCCGAAGCGGTGAAATACCAGGGCGGCGTGCCCGTGATGTGGAATACCGGCCATGCACTGATCAAGGCGAAGCTGCGCGAAACCGGCGCCCCGCTGGCCGGCGAGATGAGCGGCCACATGTTCTTCAAGGAACGCTGGTTTGGTTTCGACGACGGCTTGTACGCCGGCGCGCGGCTGCTCGAAATCGTTTCGCGCTGGCCGGACAGTAACTGGCCGCTCAAGCACCTGCCGAACGCGATCTCCACGCCCGAGCTCAACCTGAAGATGCAGGAAGGCGAGCCGCACCGCCTCATCGCGACGCTGCAGAAGGAAGGCCGCTTCCCCACCGCGCGCGAACTGATCACCCTCGACGGCGTACGCGCCGAATACGCCGACGGCTTCGGCCTGGCACGCGCCTCCAACACCACTCCGGTGATCGTGCTGCGCTTCGAGGCCGATACCGAGGCCGCGCTGGCCCGCATCCAAGCGGAATTCAGGAATGCGCTGCAGGCCGCCTGGCCGGGCCTGAAGGTCGATTACGCGGATGCGCACTGATGGTGGGCGATGAGATCTTCATCGGCCGCCAGCCGATCCTCGATCGCCAGCACCAGCTGTTTGCCTACGAACTTCTGTTCCGCAGCGGCGGGCAGAAAAACGAGGCGAACGTGCAGGACGACCTCGGTGCGACGGCGAACGTCATCAACCACGCCTTTGCCGAACTCGGCATCGAGCAGGCGCTCGGCCCCTACAAGGGCTTCATCAACTGCGACACGAGCCTTTTGTTGTCGGACATGCTGGAGATCCTCCCGACCGACAAGATCGTGCTCGAGGTACTCGAAACCGTCGAAGTCACGCCGCAAATCATCGAACGTTGCGCCGAACTGAAAGCGCGCGGCTTCACTCTCGCACTCGACGACTTCGTCAATTACGAGGACAAGTGGAAGCCGCTGCTCGACCTCATCGAGATCGTCAAGGTCGACTTGATGCCGCTGAGCCGCGAACAGCTGGCCGAGGTGACGGGCCAGCTGAAACGCTGGCCCATTTCGCTGCTGGCCGAGAAGGTCGACAGCCGCGAACAGGCCGAGCATTGCCACGACCTCGGCTACCACCTGTTCCAGGGCTACTACTTCGCCAGGCCGGCCATCATCGCCGGGAAAAAACTGGGGCATTCGCAGCTGGCGCTGGTGCGCCTCCTCGGTCTCGTCCTGGAGGATGCCGAAACGGTCATTCTTGAAGGCGTGTTCAAGCACGAGCCGGGGCTGGCGATGAATCTGATGCGACTGACCAACTCGGTCGCCACCGGCGTGCGCACGAAGGTCACCAGCCTGCGCCACGCCATCACCGTGCTGGGCCGCCGTCAGCTGCAACGCTGGCTGCAACTGCTGCTCTACACCAACCCGGCAGGCAAGGACGGCAACGTGGCCAGCCCGCTACTGCAACTCGCCGCCACGCGCGGCCGCTTCCTCGAACTCCTCGCCGGCAAGCTCAAACCGGGAGCCCGGGAATTCGAAGACCACGCCTTCATGACCGGCATCATGTCGCTGATGCCGACGCTGATGGGCGCACCGCTGGAAGAGATTCTCAAGGGGATCCCGCTGGCTGCCGACGTACACGAAGCGCTGGAACAAAAAAACGGCCAGCTCGGCATCATGCTGAACCTGACCGAGGCGCTTGAAGCCAGCGATGGGGAAGCCTGCCATGCGCTCACGGAACAGCTGTCCGGTGCGGACCATCTCATGGTCAATGCCTGCCTGACCCAGGCGCTCAGCTGGGCAAGTAACATCGGTCGTGAAAACGTCTGACCGGCCGACGTGCCTGCGCTGTGCGCACTATTTCATCACCTTCGACCCGGCGTTTCCCTATGGCTGTCGGGCAATGAATTTCAAAAGCCGCACCCTGCCTGAAACCGAAGTACGCACCGCCAGCGGTCTCGACTGCCAGATGTTCCAGCCGAAGCACGCCATACGAAAAAAGTGGGAGGCGAATGATAAAAGCCGCTGACCGATAACGTCGGTGCAGCGGCTTTCATGTATTCTCTGGTGCCCAGGAGAGGACTCGAACCTCCACGGTGTTACCCGCTAGTACCTGAAAC
>CAYNCH010000334.1:0-2652 GCA_964395815.1 uncultured Methyloversatilis sp. | reverse complement strand
CCTTCAACTCGGGCGAGGCGCGCGTGCTGGTCGCCACCGACGTCGCGGCGCGCGGACTCGACATCGACGACCTGCCGCACGTCATCAACTATGAACTGCCGCGCGTCGCCGAGGATTATGTGCATCGCATCGGCCGCACCGGTCGCGCCGGCAAAAAGGGTGAAGCCACCTCGCTGGTGGCGCCCGAGGAAGCCAAGCAACTGGCCGAAATCGAGCGCCTGACCAAGTTCAAGATCGAACAGGTGGCGGTGCCCGGTTTTGAGCCCGGTGCACCGCTTCGCCGCGACCGGGAACCACGCGGTCACGGCCACAAACACGAGCCGCGGGTCGGCCACGGGCCTAAGACGCCGGTGGACCGCCTGCCCAAGCCAGCCATGATCGCCGCGGACGGGTTTGACTTTTCAAAACCCTACGTAGCAAAAGTCGGTGCTGGCGAGACGGCACCCGCCACCGACAAGTCCGCACAAAAGCACGCCCAGCCGGTGCCGCGCCGCCCGCTGCGGCCGGTCGCCGCCCTGCTCGGCGGTTTCGGAAAAAAATCATGAAACTCGTCCGCTACGGCGCCAAGGGGCGCGAAAAACCTGGTCTGATCGACGCGCAGGGCAAGCTGCGCGACCTCTCCGCGCAAATTACCGACATCGGCTGGGCCGAGCTCTCGCCCGCAGGCCGAAAGCGCCTCAAAGCCATCGACCCCGCTTCGCTGCCACTGGTCAAGGGCAAGCCGCGCCTCGGTGTGCCCTTCACCGGCATCAGCAAGATCATTGGTGTCGGCCTCAACTACCGCGACCACGCCATCGAAACCGGCGCGGCGATCCCCACCGAGCCGGTGCTGTTCATGAAGGCGACCACCGCCATCAACGGACCGTTCGACGACATCATGCTGCCGCGCACCTCGGTCAGCACCGACTGGGAAGCCGAGCTCGGCCTCGTCATCGGCAAGACCGCACGCTACGTCAGCGCAGACATGGCTCTGGCGCATCTCGCCGGCTACGTCACCTGCCACGACGTCTCCGAGCGCGACTTCCAGAAGAACCGCGGCGGCAGCTGGGACAAGGGCAAGGGCTGCGACACGTTCGCGCCGCTCGGCCCGTGGCTGGTCACGACGGACGAAATCAAAGACCCGCAGCGGCTGCGCGTCTGGTGCGAAGTCAATGGCCAGATGCGTCAGGACAGTACTACGGCACAGATGATCTTCCCCTGCGCCCACCTGATCAGCTACATCTCGCAGTTCATGACCCTGAATCCCGGCGACGTGATCTGCACCGGCACGCCGCCCGGCGTCGGCCTCGGCATGCGCCCGCCGCAGTTCCTCAAGGCCGGCGACGTCGTGCGCCTTGGCGTCGACGGGCTCGGCGAACAGCGCCAGACGGTGCGGCCCGCCCGCTAAGCCTATGCCCCGTGCAGTCCATGTGGCGCTCGCCGCGCATGCAGCGAATCCGCCACGGTTTCGTGAGCGCATCGACGTATCGCTCCAACACGCCGGCGACGGCGGACTCGTCCTGTCCTACGGCATCCGCGGGCTGAATCTCGACCTGCATGTACCGACGCCCCACGTACCGGCGCCCGCCGACGCACTCTGGAGCACGACCTGCTGCGAATTGTTCGTCGCTCCGGCTGGCGCGACCGGCTACCGCGAATTCAATTTCTCGCCCTCGGGCCAGTGGGCCGCCTACGATTTTTCCGGCTATCGCGAACGCAGCGCAACCGCCGTACTCGCGTCCCCGCCGACCCTGACGTGCCAACGTACCGAAGATCGCCTGCAGCTCGATGTCACCTTGCCGCACACAGCGCTGCCGCACGGCCCGACCTTCGTGCTGGGTCTCGCCGCCATCCTGCAGACGCAGGAGGGTCACCTGGGATACTGGGCGCTCGCCCACATGCCGGGCAAGCCGGACTTCCATCGCCGTGAAGGGTTTCTGCTGCGGTTCGGGCCGCACGGATTAAACTGACGCCTGTTGCCGTTTTTGAGCCTGTTGCGGCGTTGCCCGGTACGCTTGGGAACCTCGATGGAAAACACCCTCCTCCTCGTCGACGACGAAGAAAACATCCTGCGCTCGCTGGTCCGCCTGCTGCGCGGCGAAAACTACCGCATCCTCACCGCCACGAGCGGCAGCGAGGCGCTGGACATCCTGGCCAGCCACGAGGTGCATGTCATCCTCTCCGACCAGCGCATGCCAAACATGACCGGCTCGGAAATGCTCAGTCATGCCAAGGACCTGTATCCGGAAACCGTGCGCATGGTGCTGTCCGGCTATACCGACCTCGCCTCGGTCACCGACGCGATCAACCGCGGCCACATCTACAAGTTCCTCACCAAGCCGTGGGACGACGACCTGCTGCGCACCAACGTCCGCGAAGCCTTCGAACGCCACGAGCTCGGCCGCAAGGGCGCGCAATTCACCAAGATCTACGAAAACACCGTCGAAGGCATCATCATCACCAATGCCGACAACCTGATCCAGGCCGTCAACCCCGCCTTCACCGCCATCACCGGCTACACGCAGGAGGAAGTGATCGGCAGGTCGCCCGCACTGCTCAAGTCGGGACGGCACGACGACGACTTCTTCCGCCGCATGTGGGTCAGCCTGCACGAGGAAGGCAAATGGACCGGCGAGATCTGGAACCGGCGCAAGAACGGCGAAATCTACCCGG
>CAYNCH010000333.1:0-2668 GCA_964395815.1 uncultured Methyloversatilis sp. | reverse complement strand
TCCCCACATTCACATGCGGCTTCGTACGCTCAAATTTGCCTTTTGCCATGATCGGCTCCTTAAAAGAACAAGGTTATTTCTTGTTAATAACGGCCTCGGCGACGTTTTTCGGCGCCTCGTTGTAGTGTTTGAACTCCATTGAGTAGGTGGCTCGCCCTTGGGATAGAGAGCGTAACTGGGTTGCGTAACCAAACATCTCTGCCAATGGCACCTCTGCCTTGATCGCCTTGATCCCGCCCGGCAGATCTTCCATGCCCTGAACCATCCCTCGACGACCTGACAGATCACCCATGACGTTACCCATATATTCTTCCGGGGTCTCAACCTCAACCGACATCATAGGTTCAAGCAATACAGGGTTTGCTTTGCGCATCGCATCCTTGAATGCCATTGAAGCAGCCATTTTGAAGGCATTCTCGTTCGAGTCGACATCATGATAGGAGCCGTCGAAGAGGGTGACTTTGACATCAACAACCGGAAAACCCGCCAGCACGCCATTGGGAAGCGTCTCTTGGAGGCCCTTATCGACCGCCGGGATGTATTCCCTTGGTACGACACCGCCCTTAATCGCATCGACGAACTCGTAGCCCTTGCCTTGATCATTAGGCTCAAGTTTGATCCAGACGTGACCATACTGGCCGCGGCCACCGGACTGCTTCACAAACTTGCCCTCTTGTTCCACTGCTTTGCGGATCGCCTCTCGATAGGCCACCTGGGGAGCTCCCACATTCGCCTCAACGCCAAATTCGCGCTTCATGCGATCGACAATGATCTCCAAGTGCAATTCGCCCATACCAGAAATAATGGTTTGCCCCGACTCCTCGTCTGTACGGACACGGAACGAAGGGTCCTCTTGAGCCAGCCGACTCAGTGCTATACCCATTTTCTCCTGATCGGCCTTTGTTTTAGGCTCGACCGCGACGTGAATGACCGGATCAGGGAAAATCATGCGCTCAAGAATGAGCGGCGCATCAGGATCACAGAGCGTCTCACCTGTCGTTACCTCTTTCAAGCCGACACACGCAGCAATGTCACCCGCCAGGACCTCTTTGATTTCTTCGCGATTATTGGCGTGCATCTGCAGAATCCGGCCAATACGCTCTTTCTTTCCCTTAACCGGGTTGTAAACAGTCGCACCCGACGAAAGGACTCCAGAATAGACACGGATAAAGGTGAGTTGTCCAACATACGGATCAGTCATCAGCTTGAAAGCCAAGGCAGAGAACTTTTCACCATCACTAGCTCTGCGCAGCTCTTCACGCTCATCCTCATCAACACCCGCCACCGGAGGAATATCGACCGGCGACGGGAGCAACTCTATTACAGCATCAAGCATGCGTTGAACGCCTTTATTCTTGAATGCCGTACCACATAGCATTGGCTGAATCTCGCAGGCAATAGTTCGCAAGCGCAATCCGAGTTTGATCTTCTCCTCTGACAACTCGCCAGCCTCAAGATACTCATTCATCAACTCTTCCGATGCCTCAGCTGCCGCCTCAACCATCTGCTCACGCCACTTCTGTGCTACCTCTTGAAGTTCGGCGGGTATATCGCGGTAATCGAACTTCATCCCCTGGGAAGCCTCATCCCATATGATGGCTTTCATCTTGATGAGATCGACGACACCCTTGAAGGTATCCTCCGCACCAATCGGGATCACGATCGGGACCGGATTAGCACTAAGGCGCGTCTTCATCTGATCGACAACCTTGAAGAAATTCGCCCCCGTGCGATCCATCTTATTCACAAACGCGAGACGCGGCACCTTGTACTTATTCGCTTGGCGCCAAACCGTTTCGGATTGAGGCTGCACCCCACCCACGGCACAATAGACCATGCAGGCACCATCCAGGACACGCATCGAACGCTCGACTTCAATCGTGAAGTCGACGTGTCCCGGGGTATCAATGATGTTGAAACGATGCTCCGGAAACTGCATTTCCATGCCCTTCCAGAAACATGTGGTGGCCGCTGAAGTAATAGTTATGCCACGCTCCTGCTCCTGCTCCATCCAATCCATGGTAGCTGCACCGTCGTGAACCTCTCCAATCTTATGGTTGACGCCGGTATAAAAAAGAATACGCTCTGTCGTCGTCGTTTTACCGGCATCGATGTGCGCAGAAATACCAATATTACGGTAGCGCTCAATAGGAGTCTTGCGGGCCACTTGGATTACCTGTCTGGTTAATTACAGCCACTATTACAGACCCATGTACCAAGGGTCTTTGCGGCATTACGATTACAAATTCCGACTAACAGCGTTAGCCGACGTCCAGTTATAGCTAGAAACGGAAATGCGAAAACGCCTTGTTAGCCTCTGCCATGCGATGCACTTCTTCACGCTTCTTCATTGCGGAACCACGACCTTCGGCAGCCTCAAGCAATTCCGTTGCCAATCTTTGGTCCATAGACTTCTCACTGCGCTTTCGCGCCGCCTCGCGAATCCAACGCATCGACAACGCTAAACGTCGGGATGGGCGCACCTCAACAGGGACTTGGTAGTTGGCGCCGCCAACACGACGACTTTTGACCTCGACAATCGGCTTGACGTTATTTATCGCCAAAGAAAAAACCTCTACAGGGTCCTTACCACTCTTTTTGGAGATGACATCGAACGCACCATAAACAATACGCTCGGCAACGGACTTCTTACCGCTTGCCATGATGA
>CAYNCH010000332.1:2170-2673 GCA_964395815.1 uncultured Methyloversatilis sp. | reverse complement strand
CTCTGTGGAGTGGCGTGATCGACAGCATCGAAACCGATTGGGCCAGTGCGCTCAAGGGTGCCGACCTGGTGCTGCTCGGCATGCCGGTCGGTCAGATGGCTCCGGTGATGGCGGCACTGGTGCCGCATCTTGGCCCGGATACCCTGGTCACCGACGGCGGCAGCACGAAGAGCGATGTAGTAGCGGCAGCGCGTTCCGCCTTCGGCGCAAAAATCGGCCAGTTCGTGCCCGGTCATCCGATTGCCGGTGCCGAAAAAAGCGGCGTGGCAGCGGCAACCCCGGGCTTGTACGCGGGCAAACGCGTGGTGCTGACCCCTTTGCCCGAGAATGCCCTCGCGTCGGTACAGGCAGTACGTGCGGTCTGGGAACTCTGCGGTGCCAAGGTCTCCGAACTAGCTGCTGAAGACCACGACCGGGTGTTCGCCGCCGTCAGCCATCTGCCACATCTGCTGGCCTTTGCACTGGTGCACGACCTCGCCGGCCGCGCCAACGCCGACCAACTA
>CAYNCH010000332.1:0-2160 GCA_964395815.1 uncultured Methyloversatilis sp. | reverse complement strand
CTATTCGGTTTCGCCGCGAGCGGCTTTCGCGACTTCACCCGCATCGCCAGTAGCCACCCGGAAATGTGGCGCGACATCTGCCTCGCCAACCGCAAGGCGCTGCTCAAAGAGCTCGATGCCTACATGGAAGAGTTGATGCGCACCCGCGTTTTGCTGGCCAGCGCCGATAGCACCGGGATGGAGCAGATGTTCGCCACCGCGCGCATGCGCCGCGAAGCCTGGCTCGATTCTCTGGAAAAATAAATGAATTACCTTGAACTGCCGCCGTTGCAGCGGGCCGCCGGCACAGTCCGCTTGCCGGGCTCCAAGAGCATCTCGAACCGCATGCTGTTGCTGGCGGCGCTCGCCGAAGGTGAAACGGAAATCCGCGACCTGCTGGATTCCGACGACACCCGCGTGATGCTGGCAGCGCTTGAAAAAGTCGGCGTTGGCGTGATGGTGCTGGGCGAGAACGCCTACCGTGTGACTGGCTGCGCCGGCGTGTTTCCCGGCAAAGAGGCCGATCTGTTCATGGGCAATGCCGGCACGGCGATCCGCCCGCTGACGGCGGCGTTGGCCTTGTCGGGAGGGCATTACCAGGTGAGTGGTGTGCCGCGTATGCATGAGCGTCCGATCGGCGATCTGGTGGATGGCCTGCGCCAGATCGGTGGCGATGTGCGTTACACGGGCAAGGAAGGTTATCCGCCGCTGGAAATCTTCCCGGCGCAGATCGACTTGGCTGCGCCGATTCGCGTGCGTGGCGACGTGTCATCGCAGTTTCTTACTGCGCTGCTGATGGCTCTGCCGCTCACCGGGCAAACGGCCGTCATCGAGATGACCACCGAACTGATTTCCAAGCCCTACATCGAAATTACGTTGAACCTAATGGCGCGCTTCGGTGTGACGGTGCAGCGGGAAGGCTGGCAGCGCTTCACGATTCCGGCGGGCCAGCGCTACCGCAGCCCCGGATTGCTCCATGTCGAAGGCGATGCCTCGGCGGCTTCCTATTTCCTGGCGGCGGGCGCGATCGGCGGTGGGCCGGTGCGCGTCGAAGGCGTCGGCCGGCAGAGTATTCAGGGCGATGTGCGGTTTGCCGATGCGCTGGAAAGAATGGGCGCAACGATCGTCTGGGGCGACAACTTCATCGAAGCCTCGGCACCTGCGGGCAAGCTGAAAGCGTACGATCTCGACCTCAACCATATCCCCGACGCGGCAATGACCCTTGCCGTGGCGGCGCTGTTCGCCGACGGCAAATGCACTTTGCACAACATCGCTTCCTGGCGCGTCAAGGAAACCGACCGCATCGCGGCGATGGCGACCGAATTGCGCAAGTTGGGGGCGAAGGTGGAGGAGGGGAGTGACTGGCTCGCCGTCCTGCCCGCGCCGACTTTTGTGCCGAACGCGGCCATCGACACCTACGAAGATCACCGCATGGCGATGTGCTTCTCGCTCGCGGCACTTGGCGGCGTGCCGGTGCGCATCAACGATCCGGGCTGCGTGGCCAAGACCTTCCCGCATTATTTCGAGGCGTTCGCACAGATTGCCGCACCGGTGATCGCCATCGATGGCCCGTCGGCGTCCGGCAAGGGCACCGTGGCGCAGCGCGTGGCGCAGGCCTTGGGCTTCCATTTTCTGGATAGCGGCGCCTTGTATCGCCTGACGGCACTGGCGGCGATCAAGGCCGGTGTTGCCCTTGACGATGAGGGGGCGGTTGCCACGGTTGCCGCGTGCTTGCCGGCCGAGTTTATCGGCGATCGGATTGTGCTGGCCGGAGAAGAGGTTACCGAAGCTATTCGCGCAGAGACTGTGGGCAATGGTGCATCCAAAGTGGCGGCCCTGCCGGCCGTGCGTGCCGCTCTGCTGGAGCGTCAGCGCGCCTACCGGTGCTTTCCCGGCCTCGTTGCGGACGGCCGCGACATGGGCTCGGTCGTGTTTCCGGATGCACCGGTCAAGGTATTCCTGACGGCGTCGGCCGAGGCGCGCGGCGAAAGACGTTATAAACAGTTGATCGACAAGGGAATGCCTGATAACATCCGCCCCCTTTTGCAGGACATCGTGAATGATTTGCGCGAACGCGATGCGCGCGATGCCGCAAGGAGCGTTGCACCCCTGAAGCAATGCGTCGATGCCGATCTGGTGGATACCACCACATTGAACATCGACGAAGCCGTGGCAGCCGTG
>CAYNCH010000331.1:0-2698 GCA_964395815.1 uncultured Methyloversatilis sp. | reverse complement strand
CGGCCCCTGGCCTTCGTAGCCGTGCGGCAGCAGCATGGTCAGGCCGCAGGCGCGGCCCCACTTGGCTTCGCCCGAGGAGATGAACTGGTCGATGACGACCTGGGCGCCGTTGGCGAAGTCACCGAACTGGCCTTCCCAGATCACCAGTTCGTTCGGGCTGGCGGTGGCGTAGCCATATTCAAAAGCCATCACGGCCTCTTCCGAGAGCACTGAATCGAAACACTGGAAGCGGCCCTGATTTTCCTGCAGATGCTGCAGTGGCCAGATCGTTCCTTCGTCCCATTTCTCGCGATTCTGGTCATGAAAGGCAGCATGGCGATGGAAGAAGGTGCCGCGGCCGACATCCTCGCCGGAAATGCGTATGCCATAGCCACCGGCCAGCAAGGTCGCGTAGGCGAGGTTTTCTGCCATGCCCCAATCCACCGGCAGTTTGCCCTCGGCCATCAGGCGGCGGTCTTCGATGACCTTCTGCACCCGCGAGTGCAGCGAGAAATTCTCGGGAAAGGAGGTCAGGCGCTGACCAAGACGCTGGAGTTCGGCCTGGGGCACGGTGGTATCGCACAACTCGGTATAAGGCGCATTGGCGTGCTGCGACCAGTCGACCGCCGTGGTGCTCTTGTAGTCGGTGATCACCGGGTCGTTCAGATGCTTGCCGGCATCGAGGGCGGCCCGGTAGTCCTTGATCATCTGCTCGCCCTCGCCGCTGACGATCACGCCCTGGCTTTCGAGGCGATCGGCATAGAGCTTGCGCGTGCCGGGATGCGCGGCGACCTTCTTGTACATCAGGGGCTGCGTCACCATCGGCTCGTCCTGCTCGTTGTGACCGAGCTTGCGAAAACAGATGATGTCGATGACGACATCCTTCTTGAATTCCTGGCGGAATTCCATCGCCAGTTGGGTGACGAAGGCGACCGCTTCGGGATCGTCGCCATTGACGTGGAAGATGGGCGCCTCGACCATCTTGAAGATGTCGGTGCAGTAGATCGAGGAGCGCAGATCGCGTGGATCGGAGGTGGTGAAGCCGATCTGGTTGTTCACCACGACATGCACCGTGCCGCCCGTGCCATAGCCGCGCGTCTGCGAGAAGTTGAGCATCTCCTGATTGACGCCCTGGCCGGCCACGGCGGCATCGCCGTGGATGAGTACCGGCAGCACCTCGTTTTTGCCATTGTCACCACGGCGGATCTGGCGGGCATAAACGGAGCCTTCGACGACCGGGTTGACGATCTCGAGGTGCGAGGGGTTGAAAGCAAGCGTCAGGTGCATGGGCCCACCCGGAGTGGCGACATCGGACGAATAGCCCATGTGGTATTTGACGTCGCCGGCGATCAGGTCGGACTTCTTCTTGCCTTCGAATTCATCGAACAGCATCGATGGCTGCTTGCCGAGCGTGTTGATCAGGACGTTGAGGCGGCCACGATGGGCCATGCCGATCACCGTTTCCTTGACGCCAAGTATTCCGGCGGTGCGGATCAGCTGGTCCATCGCCAGCATCAGCGATTCGCCGCCTTCAAGCGAGAAGCGCTTCTGGCCGACGTAGCGGGTATGCAGGTAGCGCTCAAGGGTTTCGGCAGCGGTGATCGAGGCGAGAAAGCGCTTTCTTTCCTCTTCGCTGTAGCGCGGCTGTGCGCGTGGCGGCTCGTAGCGCGCCTGGATCCAGCGCTTTTGCTGCACATCCGAGATGTACATGTACTCGGCACCGATGTGCCCGCAGTAGCGCAGCCGCAAGGCTTCGAGGATTTCGCGGAGCGTGGCCTCTTCGACCCCCATGTCGAAGGAACCGGTGCGGAAGGACGCGGACAGGTCAGCTTCGGTGAAGCCGTAGAAGGACGGATCGAGTTCCGCGACTTCCGGCCGGACCTGGCGCTTGAGCGGATCGAGTTGCGCCCAGCGGTTGCCGAGAAAGCGGTAGGCATTGATCAGCTGCAGGACCTTGGTCTGCTTTTCGGCGCTGTGCGCATCATGGGTGACGCGCAGGCAACCCTCCTTTGCGCGCTGGGCGAACGAGGCAATGACCGGCGCATGGGGCACGTCCGGACCGAGGTAGGCCCCGGCACCCGGCAGATTGGCGAGCTTGTCGAAATAGTCCCGCCAGGCGGGTTCGACCGAGCCGGGATTATCGAGATACTTCTCGTAAAGCTCTTCAATGAAAGGCGCATTCGCGCCGAAGAGATACGAGTTGGACAACATTTGTTTCATCATGTCATCACCTCAGTTAATGGGTAGGCATGAAAAAAAGGGGCGCAGGGCACCCCTCTCCTTTCGGTTGGCTTAACGAGCCTTCATATCCGGAACGTTGCGCTGGGCCGCACCGGTATAGAGCTGGCGCGGGCGGCCGATCTTCTGCTCGGGATCGCCGATCATCTCGTGCCACTGGGCGATCCAGCCGATGGTGCGCGCCATGGCGAAGATGCCGGTGAACAGCTTGGTCGGGATGCCGAGGGCGCGCTGCACGATGCCGGAGTAGAAGTCGACGTTCGGGTAGAGCTTCTTCTCGATGAAGTACTCGTCTTCCAGGGCAATGCGCTCCAGTTCCAGCGCCAGCTTGAACAGCGGGTCGTCGTGCAGGCCCAGCTCGTTCAGCACTTCGTGGCAGGTCTCGCGCATCAGCTTGGCGCGCGGATCGAAGTTCTTGTACACGCGGTGGCCGAAACCCATCAGCTTGAAGCTGTCGTTCTTGTCCTTGGCGCGCTTGATG
>CAYNCH010000330.1:0-2708 GCA_964395815.1 uncultured Methyloversatilis sp. | reverse complement strand
AGTCGGAACCCTTGACGGTGTCGTACATGTGCCAGTGCCAGTGATCCTCCTCGGAATTGCCCAGCGAGGCGGCCACGCCACCCTGCGCGGCAACGGTGTGCGAACGGGTAGGGAACACCTTGGTCAGGACGGCCGTCTTGAGGCCGGCTTCGGACAGCTGGATCGCAGCACGCAGGCCGGCGCCGCCGGCACCGACGATGACTGCATCGAATTTGCGGACAGTAACTTTTTGGCTCATGGCGTTCTCACAGCCTCCAGATAACCTGCGCGGCCCAACCGGCATAACCGATCAAGGCCAGCAGGGTCAGCACATGCAGGACAAGCTTGATGCCGGCGGGCTGGACGTAATCCATCCAGATATCGCGAATACCGACCCACGCATGCCAGCACAGGCTGACGATGAAAATGAATGTCAGGAAACGCATGGGGCCCGCCGCCATCAGGCTGCGCCAGCTGTCGTAGCTGTTGCCCATGCCTTGCAGCAGGGCCACCGCAAACACCAGCGTAAAGAGGACCATCACGACGCCGGTAATGCGTTGCGCGAGCCAGTCCTTGAGGCCGTAATGGGCCCCGACAATTTTGCGGTTCACCATAGTTTCGCTCCAAGAATCAGGGTAAGCAGAAGGCTGACGGCCAGCACGGCGATGGCGGAACTGCGCGCCTGCGCCTTGGCGACACCGACATGGATGTCGATCAGCAGGATACGGATGCCCATGAAGAAGTGGTGCAGGAAGGCCCACAGCAGGCCGATCAGCACCAGCTTGACGAGCGGGTGCGCAATGATCCCGCGCATGGCTTCCCAGCTATCCGGAGAACGCAGGGAACTGTCGAGCAGCCAGATCAGCAGCGGGAGCATCAGGAACAACCCCAAACCGCTGACGCGATGCAGAATGGAAGCGATAGCCGCGATCGGCTGCCTGATCTGGAACAGATTGAGATGCTTGGGACGTTTCTTGATCATTTCAGCCATAGTCTTGTCTCCATGCTTGCAAATAGTCCTTCAACCCAACTCGTTGAGATAACAATGTTCGGCGGTCGAGTACAAGCCGCGGCGCCACTCGACCGGACGGTCACCATAGGTAAAACTGATCCGTTCGACCGACAGGAGGGGACTGCCCTCTGCCACGCGCAACAACTCGGCACTGGCCCGATCCGCGGCCACGGCACGCAGGCGCTCCTCGGCACGGATCATGCGCACGCCGAACTTGGCTTCGAACAGGCTGTACAACGAAACCTGCGACTCCTTCAGTACTTCGAGCGTCAAACCGGCAAAAACCTCGCCAGGCAAATATATTTCATCCACGACGACCGGCTTGTTCGAAAACTCCAGCAGGCGACGCACGATGATGATCGGAGCACCGAGCTTGAGCCCGAGCACACGCGCTGCCTCCGGACCAGCCTTCGCACGCCAGCATTCCAGCGGAGTACTTTTCGCCGAGCCGATTTCACCGGACAGTGGCGCAAGACGAAGAAAGCGGAAGAATGCGCGCGGATCGTCATGACTGGCCACATAGGTACCCTTACCCTGACGACGGACCAGCAAATGCTCGGCGGCCATCTCGTCGATGGCCTTGCGCACGGTGCCCTGACTGACGCTGAAACGGGCCGCCAGTTCGTTTTCGCTGGGAATCACTTCGCCCGGCCGCCACTCGCCATTGTCGAGCGCCTGCAGGATGAGGCCCTTGATCTGGCGATACAGGGGACTGAAGGTCGGGGATTCGGCAGAGGTCTGACGCATCATGGAAACGAATTGAACCATAATTTTTTCAAAAGATCCATAGTCCATCTTATGTCTTATACAAGATATAAGATAGATATTGACACAGCGCAGCAAGGCGGCTTATAGTTGCCTCGTTGATTTTTATGTCGTCACCTCTATGTCGTGACCCTACGTCCTGGGGTATCGCATGCATCAGGACATTTTTTTAGCTACCCTCTTATTGCAAGGAGTCTTCGCATGGCCAAAGCCCCCGTTCGAGTCGCAGTGACCGGCGCCGCCGGACAAATCGGATACGCCCTTCTGTTCCGCATCGCCAGCGGCGAAATGCTCGGCAAGGACCAGCCGGTGATCCTGCAGATGCTCGAATTGCCGATGGAAAAGGCCCAGGCCGCGCTCAAGGGCGTGATGATGGAACTTGAGGACTGCGCCTTTCCGTTGCTCGCCGACATGATCGGCACATCCGACCCCAAGGTCGCCTTCAAGGACGCACAACAGGCGCTGCTGGTCGGCGCCAAGCCGCGCGGCCCGGGCATGGAGCGCAAGGATCTGCTACTCGAGAATGCCAAGATCTTCACCGAGCAGGGCAAGGCCATCGATGAAGTCGCCGCACGCAACCTCAAGCTGATCGTCGTCGGCAACCCGGCCAACACCAACGCGCTGATCACCATGAATACCGCGAAGAGCCTGCCGCAGTCGGCTTTCACCTCGATGATGCGCCTCGACCACAACCGCGCCATTTCGCAACTGGCTGCACGCACCAAGTCCTCCGTCACCGACATCCAGAAAATGGTCGTCTGGGGCAACCACTCGCCGACGATGTATCCGGACATCCGCTTCGCCACCGTCGGCGGCAAGGCCGCTCCCGGCCTGGTCAATGACGACGCCTGGTACAAGAACGAGTACATCCCGAAGGTCGGCAAGCGCGGCGCCGCGATCATCGAGGCGCGCGGCCTTTCCTCCGCCGCCTCGGCCGCCAACGCCGCCATCG
>CAYNCH010000329.1:0-2722 GCA_964395815.1 uncultured Methyloversatilis sp. | reverse complement strand
AGTTCCTGCCGGGCTACGTCGAGGCGGGCATCCTCATCGACAACCCCTTCGAGGTGCTCGACCAGAAGGGCGTCGGCGAGCTCATGAAGCTGGCTGTCGCCGAAGGCCGCAAGACCAATCCGGATCTCAAGGTCGGCATCTGCGGCGAGCACGGCGGCCACCCGGCCTCGATCGCCTTCTGCCACAGCATCGGCCTGACCTACGTTTCCTGCTCCGGACCGCGCGTGCCGATCGCGCGCCTGGCCGCGGCGCAGGCGGCGCTAGCCGACCAGGGCAGCAAGGTCACGAAGAACGCCTGAGAAATCTGCTACACCCTGCAAGGCGACCGGTGCCCCCGGTCGCCTTTCTATTTCTAAAGGCTAAAATGGCGTTTATGACATTTTGCGGACACAACCATGAACGATGCTGCGCACCCCCTGCTGTTGGTCGTCGACGACAGCCGTACTTCACGGATGTTGATCCGCGGCATCGTGTCCAATCTGCGGCCCGACTGGCGCTGCAGCGAGGCGGCGAACGGCGATGAAGCACTGGCCTCGGTCGGCGCCGAAATTCCCGATTACGTGACGCTCGACGTCAATATGCCCGGCATGAGCGGATTGGAAGTGGCCGGACGCCTGCGCCTCAAGCATCCCGAGATCGCCATCGCCCTCTGTACTGCCAATGTGCAGGACAGTGTGCGCCAGAGTGCCGAACGCGCCGGCGTATATTTCGTCGCCAAACCGATCAGCGAGAAGTCGCTCATCGACATGATCGCCTTCTTCGAGAAACGGGAAGGTAAAGATGCATGAGATCAATGAGTTGCAGCGTGATGCCCTGGCCGAGATTTTCAATATCGGTGTCGGCAGGGCAGCCGCCAGCCTGAGTCAGATCGTCCGTGACGAGGTCGAGCTTTCGGCCCCGCAAGTGTTGTTTATGACCCCGGATGCGGTGCATGAACGGCTGTTCGGAGCCGAACTCGACCAGTTGAGCCTCGTCTCCCAGGACTTCGAGGGGCCTTTCGATGCGCGGGCAATGCTGGTTTTTCCGGAAAAAAACGCACTGATCATCGTCAGTCACATGCTCGATGGCATGGTCGAACCCGAACACCTGTCCGAGTTCGAACAGGAAGCGATGTGCGAAGTCGGCAACATCATCCTCAACGCCTGCATCAGTGCGCTGGCCGACCTGTTCGGCATCGCTTTCGAAGGCTCCTTGCCGCAGTACCGCTATGCGGAGCGCAAGACGCTCGATCTGCTTGGGGAGGTGCAGGAGCAGGCGCCGGTCATTTTGCTGGTGCAAGTCGACCTGCGGATCCGCAAGCAGTCGATCGATGGCCACATGCTATTCCTGCTCAGTGTGACCTCGATGCAGGCGATGCTGGAGAACATCGATCGTTTTCTGGATCAGCGGGGAATTCGCTGATGGACATCCACGTCGGCTTGCGTTCGGCGGTTCTCGATGCGGTCAGTGGTGGCGTGATCGTCCTCGATGCGAACGGCGCAGTGCTGGTCTGGAATCGATGGATAGCCGAGTTCAGCGGCATTCCGGAGGATCTCGCCATTGGCCGGCCGCTGTTTGCCATCTTTCCGGAGATTGCTGCAAATCGACTTGGCACGGCCATTACTCAGGCCCTGTCACACCGCCTGGCCGGCCTTGTTTCGCCTTCGTTGCACACGCCGCTGTTACCACTTTTCCGCTGCAAGTCCGAGCGACAGCAGAATTGTCGACTCTCGCAGATGATCCACGTCAGCCCGATTCACATGGCCGGCATGCCGGCATGTGCTCTCCATATCCAGGATGTCACGACTGCCGTGTTGCGCGAACGTCGTCTGCGCGAACAGTCGGCCGAACTTGCCGCGCGCAACGAAAAGCTTCAATTGCAGCTGGAAGAAATCCAGACCCTGCAGCGGGAAATCGCCGCAATGCATGCCCGCGACCCGCTGACCGGCGTGCTCGACCGCCGCCACATCGAGGAGCTTTGTGCCGTCGAACTGGCCCGGGCGGAGGAAAACGACAGCCCGTTGGTACTGGTCATCGTTGATGTCGACCGGCTCAAGGACATCAACGAAAACCACGACCATGCCAGTGGCGATGCAGCCTTGCAGGCGGCAGCGACCCTGCTGCGCGAGGTCTTGCCGCCGGCTGCGGGCGTCGGCCGGCTCGCCCACGACGAATTCCTCGTCGTCGTGCCCGGGGTGCCGATCGAGAGGGTACGCACCTGGGCCGAGGAGGTACGCCAGCGTTTTGCCGCACTGAGAATCGATGGCGGAGCAGGAGTCGTCAGCGCCACCCTCTCGGCCGGGTTGTCGGCTTTCCCCCAGCACGGCCGGACTTACGAAGAATTGATGCAGAGCCTCAACCTGGCCCTGTTCCTGACGCGACACGAGGGCTACAACCGTGTCATTGCCTTTGGGGATAACCTTGCAGAAGTCTTCTGACCCCGCTGCCACGCATTTTTTCCTCGGTCGCCAGCCGATTCTGGACGGCAAGGGCGATATCTACGCCTACGAGCTGCTGTTTCGCTCGGGCGATATCAATGCGGCCCATATCATCGACGACCACCATGCCACGATTCAGGTCATCGCGCGGGCTTTCAGCGAACTTGGCATCCAGACCGTGGTGGGCGATGCGCAGGGCTTCATCAACCTCGATCCGGCACTGCTCAGCTGCGACATCGTCGACATCCTGCCCTCGGGACGCATCGTCCTTGAATTGCTGGAAACGACGCGCTTCACTCCGGAGG
>CAYNCH010000328.1:0-2728 GCA_964395815.1 uncultured Methyloversatilis sp. | reverse complement strand
CGGCCCTCCCCGTTGCCGGCCACGATCGTCGCGGACAACAGCTGCCGCGCCTTGGCGCACTGCTCGACGGCACGACGCAGGGCGCTCGCGGCACGCAGTTGTGCGTCCATCGCCGGGACAGCGAGCCGGCCTTCCGCGCCGGCCACGAGCAATTCGGCCTTGAGCCGCTGGTAGGACGCTTCGAAGGGATTGAGATCGACTTCGCCGCCGGGCGCTTCCGGTTCGAGCCGCAGCAGCACGGCTTCGGCCGCGGCACGGAAGTCCGCGCCAGCCGGGCCGTCCGCGCTCCCGGTTTCGCGCAGCGCCGCGGCCGCCTCGGTGGCGAGTTCGGCGGCCGTTTCGTAGTAACGCGCCACGCGCAACAGTTCCGGCAGGCGTCGCGCGCTCTCGGGCGGCATGCCGCCGCGGTTGAGCTGGGCGATGAAATCGGCAATGGCCAGGGTCAGCCGATCGGCAATCAGCCGGTCCTTTTCCAGCAGCGGCGGCGCAGCGGCAAACGCGGTACGCACCGTTCCGAGGGCGATGCCGCCGAGGCGATGCAACTCGCGCGTCAGCGCATCGAGCGCCAGCGCCGGCACCGCCAGCACGGTCTTGTCGATATAGCGCGGCCGCGCTTCGTCTTCCTCCGCGCTCTTGAAACGCCCCGACAGAAAGCCGGCCAGGCGGTCGGCCAGCGGCCAGATGAGGATGACGCCGAGAATGTTGAAAGCAGTGTGAAACAGGGCAAGCTTCGCTGCCGGCCCCGAATCGAGCCCGAGCATGTCGCGCACGAAACCGAGAAAGGCCAGCAGCCAGGGCAGGATCAGGAGCGCGACGACACCGGTCAGCACGTTGAACAGGATGTGCGCGGCGGCGGCGCGCCTGGCGTTCGAGGTGGCGCCGATGGCGGCGAGTACAGCGGTCACCGTGGTGCCCACATTGGCGCCGATCACCACGGCGGCGGCGGCTTCGAGGCTGACGAGGCCGCTCTGCGCGGCCGAAAAGGCGATCACCAGAGCGGCCGCCGAGGCCTGCATCAGCACCGTCATCAGGATGCCGATGAGCACCATCGCGACGACGCCGACGATGCCTTCCCAATGCGGCAGCGAAAAATCGGCGGCTACACCCGAAAAACTGTCTTTCAGCAGATCGATGCCGAGAAACAGCACGCCGAAGCCGGCCAGCGCCATGCCCAGTGCGCCGCGCCGATGGCCGTCGCTGGTCAGGCGCAACAGCATGCCGACGCCGATCAGCGGGAGGGCGAAGGCATCGATCGCGAACTCCATGCCCACCAGCGCCACCAGCCAGCCCGTCATCGTCGTGCCGACGTTGGCGCCGAACAGCACCCAGAGCGCCTGCCCCAGCGACAGCAAGCCGGCATTCACGAATCCGATCACGGCGACCGTCACCGCGCTCGACGATTGCACCGCCACCGTCACCAGCACCCCGGAGACCAGCCCGCGCACGCGCGTCCGCGTCGAGCGGGCCAGGATGCGCTCCAGCGCCGGACCGGCGGCCAGCCGCAGGCCATCCGTCATCAGCCCCATGCCGAGCAGGAACAGGCCGACGCCGCCCGCCAGGCTACCGATCATCTCGAAGTTGTTCATGCCGGTCATTCTTGCATGACAACGGCTGCCATCCGCCGTTCCCGCCGTCCCGCCGGCGCCGACTTTTCAGCTCGGCACGAAAAAGCGTTCGCGCAAGGACTCCAGCCCCAGTTCGACCAGTAGCGTGCCCAGCCGCTCGGCCGGCACACGGCCAGGACGGTGTTCCTGGCGGGCGACGATCAGCTCGTTCTTCATCGAATGTTCCCAGCCGACCAGTTCGGTGACGCTGACCTCGTAGCCGTGGGCCTGCAGCTGCAGGCAGCGCAGCACGTTGGTGACGTGGCTGCCGAATTCGCGCGTATGCAGCGGATGACGCCACAGCTCGGCCAGCGGGTTCGCCAGCGTCCGCGCCTTGTGCTGGCGCAGCACCGCCGCCACCTCGGCCTGGCAGCAGGGCACCACCACGATGAAAGGAGCACGGCGCTCCAGTGCGAAGCGGATGGCGTCGTCGGTCGCGGTGTTGCAGGCATGCAGGGCGGTAACGATATCGATGCGGGCCGGCAGTTCCGGCGCCGTGCCAACCCCGGCCATCGGCCGGTCGAGGAAGCGCATGCCGGAGAACCCCAGCCGCGCGGCGAGTTCGCGGGATTTGGCGACGAGTTCGGCACGCGTTTCGATACCGTGCACGCCGGCACCGCCGGCCTGCCCCTTGAAAAACAGGTCGTAAAGGATGAAGCCGAGATAGGACTTGCCCGCGCCAACATCCACCAGCTGGACATCGGGATGATTCCCTTGAATTTCCTGAAGAATCGGCTCGATGAACCGATATAGGTGATAGACCTGCTTGAGCTTGCGGCGGCTGTCCTGATTCATGCGGCCGTCGCGCGTCAGGATGTGCAGTTCTTTCAGCAGTTCGACCGATTGTCCCGGCCTGATTTCATTCTTTTCAGTCATCTTGGTGGTATTCTGTGTTGCATTGCAACATCGCATGATCTGGTCTAGCCAGTCTATCTCTTATGAACTACGAACAGCACTATCTGACCCCTCTTTTCGAGCCTAAGTCCATCGCCATCATCGGCGCCTCGGAAACCCCCGGCTCGGTCGGCGCCACACTCGTCCGCAACGTCATCGACGGCGGCTACCAGGGTAAGCTGTTCTTCGTCAATCCGCGCCACGCCACCGTGTTCGGGCAAAAGGCTTAC
>CAYNCH010000327.1:0-2733 GCA_964395815.1 uncultured Methyloversatilis sp. | reverse complement strand
AACCTGCGCGAAGCATCGCATCGACGCCGCCGTGGTCTTTTCCTCGGTCATGGCGGATTACCTGCCTGACGATCTGCCGGCCCTCGTCGACTTCGTCGACATGGATTCCGCCAAGTGGGCACAGTATGCCGACACGCATCGCTGGCCCTTTTCCTGGCTCTATCGCCGCGAAGGCGAAAAGCTCTTCGCCTTCGAGCGTGCCGTCGCTGCCCGTGCCCGCCGCGCCTATTTCGTCACCGACGCCGAGTGCGAGCTGTTCCTGCGCGCCGCTCCCGAATGCGCCGGCAAGGTCGAAGCCATGTGCAACGGCGTCGATGCCGACTTCTTCGATCCCGCCAACGGCGGCACCTCGCCCTATGCGCCCGGCGACGTCCCCGTCGTCTTCACCGGCGCCATGGACTACGTGCCCAACATCGACGCCGCCGTCTGGTTCGCGGGCGAAATCCTGCCGCGCCTGCGGGCGCGCCATCCCGCCATCCGCTTCGCCATCGTCGGCCGCAGCCCCGATCCGGCGGTGCAGGCGCTGGCGGGGGAGGGGACCATCGTCACCGGCACCGTCGACGACGTGCGGCCGTGGATCGCCCATGCCGCCGTGGTCGTCGCGCCGCTGCGCATCGCGCGCGGCATCCAGAACAAGGTGCTCGAAGCCATGGCCATGGCGCGCCCCGTCGTCGCCTCCGTCGCCTGCGCCGGACCGATCGACGCCGTGGCCGGCACGGAACTGCTCGCGGCCGAAACCGCCGATGACTACGTCATCCAGATCGAGGCGCTGCTTGCCGATCGCCCCCGCGCCGACGCCATCGGCCAGGCCGCCCGTCGCCGCGTGCTCGAAAACTACAGCTGGGACGCCCACCTCGGCGCCATCGACCGCTCCTTGAAGGAAATCGCCGCATGAACGCCGTCCCGCCATCGCCGACTTTTCAGTGGAAGCAGGCGCTCGTCGCCATCGTCCTCGTCGAGCTCGCCCTGATCGGCTTCTACTTCGACACCGCATCCGCCATGGTCGAAATCTGGTGGCGTTCCGAAACCTTCAACCACGCCTTCCTCGTTCCGCCCATCTCGCTCTGGCTGATCTGGGAAAAACGCCACGCGCTCGCCCGCATTGCGCCGCAGCCGCTGCCCTGGCTGGTCCTGCCGCTCGTCGCGCTGGCCTTCGGCTGGCTGCTCGGCGAACTCGCCGCCGTCAATGCCGTCACCCAGTTCGCCTTCGTCGCCATGCTGGTCCTCGCCGTGCCCATGCTCATCGGCATCCCGGCCGCCCGGCGCATCGCCTTCCCGCTCGCCTTCCTGTTCTTCGCCGTCCCCTTCGGCGAATTCGTCATGCCCACGCTGATGGACTGGACCGCGCACTTCACCGTGGCCGGCCTGCGCGCCTCGGGCATTCCCGTCTATCAGGAAGGCCTGCACTTCGTCATCCCCTCGGGGCGCTGGTCGGTGGTCGAAGCCTGCAGCGGCGTGCGCTACCTGATGGCCTCCATCGTCGTCGGCACGCTCTACGCCTACCTCAACTACCAGTCGCTCAAGCGCCGGCTGATTTTCGTCGGCGTCGCCATCCTCGTGCCGCTCGTCGCCAACTGGGCGCGTGCCTACATCATCGTCATGCTCGGCCATTTGTCCGGCAACACCATCGCGACGGGCGTCGACCACCTCATCTACGGCTGGGTCTTCTTCGGGCTGATCATCATGATCATGTTCGCCATCGGCCTGCGCTGGCGCGAACATGAAATAGAACCGGGGCCGCTCACTGCCGCCGAAGTCGATCTAATCCGCGAGACCCGTCCGCCACGGCTCCTCATGCCCGTCGCTCTGGCGCTGGCCATCGCACTGATGCCGCGTGCCGCGCTGATCGCCATGGATTCCGGGCCGGCACTGCCGCCGCCCGCGCCGGTGACCGAATCCCTCGCTGGCAGCGGCTGGCAACTTGCCGCCGAGCCGCTCGCCGACTGGCAGCCCGCCTTCGCCAACCCGACCGCGACCTTGAACGCAACGCTCGCCAAGGATGGCCGGCGCGTCGGCGTCTTCATTGCCTATTACCGCCAGCAAAACTACGAACGCAAGCTCATCAGTTCCAGCAACGCACTCGTCCAGAGCAGCGACAAAGCCTGGGCGCAAGTCGCCGCCGGCGGCCGGCTGATCGAACTCGGCGGCCAATCGTTCGCCGTGCGTACCGGCATCCTGCGGTCGAACACCGCCGGCCTCGGCGCGGAGCCGCCGCGTTACAAGGTCTGGCACTGGTACTGGATCGACGGCCGTTTCATGTCGAGCGATCACCTCGGCAAGCTGCGGCTCGCCCTGGCGAAACTGATGGGGCGCGGCGATGAGTCCGCCGCCGTTTTCATCTATGTCCGTGAACCGGAAGGCGATGCGATGCTCGCCGACTATCTCGCCAATGCCGGTAGCGGAATCGCCACGCTGCTCGAACAGGCCGCCGCACCGAATCGCTAGAATGATGCCAATTGCAATGATTGAATGAAGGGAAAACCATGAGTACCGCAACCATCGGAACTGTCGGAAAAGACACCGTCGTCGCCGTCGTCGGACTCGGCTACGTCGGCCTGCCGCTTGCCGTCGAGTTCGGCAAGCAATACCGTACCATCGGCTTCGATCTCTCTGAAGCCAAGATCGCCAATTACAAAAACCATTGCGATCCCACCGGCGAAGTCTCCACCGCAGACCTCAAGGCGGCCACGCAGCTCAGCGTCAGCACCGACCCCGCCACCCTCAAGGAAGCCG
>CAYNCH010000326.1:0-2739 GCA_964395815.1 uncultured Methyloversatilis sp. | reverse complement strand
CGCTGGTCGAGAAGATCAGGCCGGGGTCGCCGATCCACTTCGAGTTCGTCGAGCGCAAGCCCGGCGAGTGGGTCATCACCAAGATCGAGGCCCACTGAAATGATCGCCAATCTGATCGACTGGTCGGCGCGCAACAAGTTCGTCGTGCTGCTGGCCACGCTGCTGATCGTGCTGGCGGGCATCGTCGCGGTGTGGAAAACGCCGCTCGACGCCCTGCCGGATCTTTCCGACACGCAGGTGATCGTCTACACGGAATACTCGGGGCAGGCGCCGCAGGTGGTGGAGGACCAGGTCACCTACCCGCTCACCACCGCGTTGCTCGCGGTGCCGAAGTCGAAGGTGGTGCGCGGCTTTTCCTTCTTCGGCGCCAGCTTCGTCTATGTGATCTTCGAGGACGGCACCGACATCTACTGGGCGCGTTCGCGCGTGCTCGAATACCTCAACCAGGCGGCAGGCCGTTTGCCGCCCGGCGTGGCGCCGAGCCTCGGGCCGGATGCCTCGGGCGTCGGCTGGGTCTACCAGTACGTCGTGCAGGGCAAGAACCGCACGCTCGCCGAGCTGCGCACCCTGCAGGACTGGTACCTGCGCTACCAGATCACGCAGACGCCGGGCGTCGCCGAGGTGGCGAGCATCGGCGGCTTCGTGCAGCAGTACCAGGTCGTCGTCGATCCGGCCAAGCTGCGCGGCTACGGCGTGCCGCTGGCCGAGGTGACGCGGGCGATCCGCGCGTCAAACCGCGATGTCGGCGGGCGTGTCGTCGAGATGGCCGAAACCGAATACATGGTGCGCGGCCGCGGCTACCTGCGCGGCAAGGCGGACATCGAGCAGCTCGTCGTGAAGAGCGACCGCGGCACGCCGGTGCGCATCGCCGACATCGCGCGCGTCGAGCTCGGCCCGGACGAGCGCCGCGGCGTCGCGGAATTGAACGGCGAGGGCGAGGCGGTGTCCGGCATCGTCGTCGCGCGCCACGGCGAGAACGCGCTCGCGGTGATCGACAACGTCAAGCAGAAGATCGGCGAGATCGCCGCCGGCCTGCCGGAGGGCGTGACGATCGAGACCGTCTACGACCGTTCCGAACTCATCGAGCGCGCCATCGGCACGCTCAAGGCCACGCTGATCGAGGAGTCGGCGATCATCGCGCTGGTGTGTTTCGCCTTCCTGCTGCACCTGCGCAGCGCGCTGGTGGCGATCCTGATCCTGCCGGTCGGCGTGCTGATGGCCTTCATCGCCATGCGCTGGCTCGGCATCAACTCCAATTTGATGAGCCTCGCCGGCATCGCCATCGCCATCGGCACGATGATCGACGCCTCCATCGTCATGATCGAGAACGCGCATAAACACCTGGAGCGACTGAAGGAAGGCGAGTCGAGGACGGAAGCGATGATCGCCGCGTGCAAGGAAGTCGGCCCGGCGCTGTTCTTCTCGCTGCTCGTCATCGTCGTCGCCTTCCTGCCGGTGTTCGCGCTCGAAGCGCAGGAGGGCCGGCTGTTCGCGCCGCTGGCGTGGACCAAGACGCTCGCCATGGCCGGCGCCGCGATGCTCTCGGTGACGCTGGTGCCCGTGCTGATGCTGCTGTTCGTGCGCGGCCGCATCCAGCCGGAAGCACAAAACCCCGTGAATCGCTTCTTCATCGCGCTCTACCGGCCGGTGATCGCACTCGTGCTGCGCTGGAAGTGGGCGACGGTCGTGCTCGCCGGCGTCGGCCTGGCCAGCGCCCTCTGGCCGGCCAGCCGCATCGGCGGCGAGTTCATGCCGACGCTCAACGAGGGCACGCTGTTCTACATGCCCACCGGGCTGCCGGCGATGTCGGTGACCAAGGCGGCCGAACTGCTGCAGACGCAGAACAAGATCATCAAGAGTTTTCCCGAAGTCGCCTCGGTGATCGGCAAGGCCGGCCGCGCCAACAGCGCGACCGACCCGGCGCCCATCGAGATGTTCGAGACCGTCATCAACCTGAAACCCGAAAGCGAGTGGCGGCCGGGCATGGACGTGGACAAGCTGATTGCCGAGATGGACAAGGCGCTGCAATTCCCCGGCATCGCCAACTCCTGGACCATGCCGATCAAGGCGCGCATCGACATGCTGTCCACCGGCATCCGCACGCCGGTCGGCATCAAGGTGTTCGGCCGCGATCTGACCGAGATGGAAGCCCTCGCCAGAGAGATCGAGACGGCAGTGAAGCAGGTGCCCGGCACGCGCTCCGCCTACGCCGAGCGCATCACCGGCGGCTGGTATCTCGACATCGAGCCGGACCGCGCGGCGCTGGCGCGCTACGGCATCCTCATCGACGACGTGCAGGAAGTCATCGCCACCGCGCTCGGCGGCGAGACCGTCACCACCGCCGTCGAAGGACGCGAGCGCTTCGGCGTCAGTGTGCGCTACCCGCGCGAGCTGCGCGACGACCTCGCCAAGATCGCTGCAAACGTGCTGGTGCCGGCGATGAGCGACAGTACGCAAATGAGGGGCGGACCGCCGATCATGATCCCGCTCGGACAGGTCGCCCAGGTGAGCATCCGCAAGGGCGCGCCGGCGATCCGCACCGAGAACGCGCTGCTCTCCGCCTACATCTACATCGACATCGAGGGACGCGACATCGCCTCCTATGTAAAAGATGCGCAGCGGGCGGTCGCGGAGCGGGTGAGCTTCCCGCAAGGCTCGTATGCCACATGGAGCGGCCAGTACGAGTACATGGAACGCGCCATCGAGCGGCTCAAGATCGTCGTGCCCTTCACGCTGCTC
>CAYNCH010000325.1:0-2742 GCA_964395815.1 uncultured Methyloversatilis sp. | reverse complement strand
AGGTGCGAATGCATGTCGTGATAGACCTTGGCCCCGATGATCTCCGTGAGGCGCACGGTCTGGCGGCGCGGGTTGGGCAGTTCGAGCGCCATGCACGACTTGCCGGGCACGGTCTCGACGACGCGGATGCTGACCAGCGACAGCGCCCGCGCCAGGTCCTTGGCGAGCCCGACGATGGTCGCGCCCTTGACGCCGGTGGCCGGCTCGATCTCGTAGCGCGTCACCACCGGGCCGGGGTGGGCGGACATGACCTGCACCGAAACGCCGAAGTCGGCCAGCTTGCGCTCGATCAGCCGCGAGGTGAATTCGAGGGTGTCGGCACTCGGCAAATCCTCGCTGTTGTGGCTGGCCTCGTCGAGCAGGCGCAAGGGCGGCAGCGCCTCGCCGGGGGCATCGAAGAACATCGGCACCTGCCGCTCCTTCTCGATGCGCGCCTCGGCCTTCTTCGCCAGCGGAATCTCGAGCGCTACCGGTTCGATCTTCACGGGTGGCGGCGGGTTGTCCTCGATCTTTTTCAGCTCTTCCTGAACCACGGCTTCGCGCCGCGACGCCAGCTGACGGCCGTAGCGACGGTCCTGCCAGCCTTCCCACAGGGTGATCGCACCGAACCACGCCGCCTCGATCAATCCGCCGAATTTTTCGACGAGCCACAGCCAGGACATGCCGGTCGCGAAACTCCAGCCGGCCATGAGCATGACCACCAGGATCAGCGTACCCCCGGTGAAGCCGAGGAAAGTGGACGCCAGACGACTCGTTTCGTAGCCCAGCAAGCCGCCGGGCGCCAGCGGCAGGGCAGCGCCGGTACTCCAGAACCGCATCGCCTCGATGCCGCTGCTGGCGAGCAACAGGATGGAAAAACCCGTCAGCGCGATCAGCAGCGGGCGGCGATCCTGTCCGAACAGCCAGCTGACACGGTGGTAGCCGTGCGCGACAAGTATCAACAGCAGGCCCACCCACCACCAGGCGGACAGGCCGAACAGGTACAGCATCAGATCGGCCAGCCAGGCACCGAAGCGTCCGCCGGGATTGGCGATGGCCGCGACGTCGCTGGCCTGCGACCAGCCGGGATCGCCCTTGTCGTATCCCCACAGGATCAGCGCCAGATAAAGGCCCGCCGCGGCCACGGCCAGCCAGCGCGCCTCGTGAACGAGGGCGGCGATGCGTTCCGGCAGCGGTTGGGAGGGGGGCTTGTGCGACATGGAGAGGGAGGCGTAGGTCATGGGCGGACTCATGGACACTATGAGGATGCTCTGGGTCGGCCGATTCTCGCGCGCCGGCCGCTTGAAGAACGGCGGAACAGCGGAATATTCCTGTCCATATCAAACCTTATAATCGCCCGGACCTTATTCGAAAGGAACTCCGCATGTCCGCACGCCACATCAAGCTCCTCATCCTCGGTTCCGGCCCGGCCGGCTACACCGCCGCCGTCTATGCCGCCCGCGCCAACCTGAAGCCCGTCATCATCACCGGCATGGCCCAGGGCGGCCAGCTGATGACCACCACCGAGGTCGATAACTGGCCGGCCGACGCCGACGGCGTGCAAGGCCCCGACCTGATGGCGCGTTTCGAGAAGCACGCCGCACGCTTCGGCACGGAGATCCTTTTCGACCATATCCACACCGCCAAGCTGACTGAGAAGCCGATGAAACTGATCGGCGATGCCGGTGAATACACCTGCGACGCACTGATCATCGCCACCGGCGCTTCCGCCCAATATCTCGGCCTGCCTTCCGAACAGGCCTTCTCCGGCAAGGGTGTCTCGGCCTGCGCCACTTGCGACGGCTTCTTCTACCGCGACCAGCCGGTGGCCGTGATCGGTGGCGGCAACACCGCTGTCGAGGAGGCGCTGTACCTGGCCAACATCGCCAGCAGCGTCACGCTGGTGCACCGGCGCGACAAGTTCCGCGCCGAAAAGATCATGCAGGATCACTTGTACGAAAAGGTTGCCGCCGGCAAGATCATCCTCAAGCTCGACAGCGTGCTTGACGAAGTGCTCGGCGACAAAACTGGCGTCACCGGCATGCGCATCAAGAGCGTGAAGACCGGCGCGACCGAAGACATTGCGCTGCAGGGCGTCTTCATCGCCATCGGCCACAAGCCGAACACGGATATTTTCGCCGGCCAACTCGAGATGCAGAACGGCTACATTGTCACCAAGGCCGGCCGTGACGGCAACGCCACCGCCACCTCGATTCCCGGCGTGTTCGCCGCCGGCGATGTGCAGGACATGATTTACAAGCAGGCCTGCACCTCGGCCGCATCGGGCTGCCAGGCCGCGCTCGACGCCGAGAAGTACCTCGACAACCTCGGCTGAGCCATGCGGCACGGGACGCTCGATGATGCATCGCGCGCCCTGTTCCGGGAGGCGGTGAGCGATGCCGTGCCGCTTGCCAGCGACCACAGCCGACGCCTGCATCACGAACCGCCGCCGCCACCGGCGATCCCCAGAAGCCGCCAGCGCGACGAACACGCCGCGCTGGGCGAATCGCTCTCCGACGTCGATCCACTGCTGCTCGCCCTCGAAGGCGGCGATGAGGCGGTCTATCTGAAACCCGGCATGGCGCCAAAGGTGCTCAAGGATCTGCGGCGCGGCCGCTGGGTGGTACAGGCCCATCTCGACCTGCACGGCATGCACCGCGACGAAGCCCGCCAACACGTGGCGCAATTCCTGGCCGAATGTGTGTCACACCGCCAGCGTTGTGTGCGCATCGTGCATGGCAAGGGCCACGGTTCGCCGGGGCG
>CAYNCH010000324.1:0-2752 GCA_964395815.1 uncultured Methyloversatilis sp. | reverse complement strand
CGACAAGGCCGACCTGGCCGACGGCGTGCGGGTAGCCACCGCCGGCTATGTCGAGCTGATGAAACGCCAGCAGCAGGGCTGGGCGTATCTGCGACCATGAACTGAAAGTGGTTTTCTCCTGCGCGGCTTGCTGCTACGCTGCGTCTGCCGCGTCCGAACGCGGATAAACCCAAACAACAAGGAGAGACCCCCATGACCCTGCCGAGCCGTTTTCATCGTCTGTTCGCCACCCTTGCCCTCGCCCTTGGACTGGGCCTGAGCCTGTTTACCCTGCCGGCCAGCGCCGCGGAGGAGGTTGAAAAGGTGGTTTATCACATCACCGACAGCATCAATGCCCGCCCGTTGCTGAACAATGTCCGCAACCACCTGAATGCCGCGCCGAGTGCCAAGATCGTCGTCGTCGGCCATGGCAAGGGCATCGACTTCATGCTCAAGGATGCCCTCGACGCCGGCGGCAATCCCTACATCATCGGCATCGAAATGCTGACGGAAAAAGGTGTGGAGTTCCGTGCTTGCCGCAATACGCTCAAGAGCCGCAAGCTGGAGGATGATGCCGTCGAGCAGTTGGTCAAGGTGGTGCCATCCGGCGTCGCGGAAGTCGCCCGCCTGCAGTCCAGGGAAGGGTTTGTCTATCTCAAGCCCTGACCACCCCGCGCGCCGCCTGCCCGACCTGGGAGAGGTCGACACCGTCCTGCTCGACATGGACGGCACGCTGCTCGACCTTCATTTCGACAACCACTTCTGGCAGGCCCACGTGCCGCTGCGTTATGCCGAGGCGCGCGGCCTGCCGCCGGAGATCGCGCGCGACGAACTGATGGCGCGTTACCACGCACGCGCCGGCACGCTGGAGTGGTATTCGGTCGATTTCTGGGCCACCGAACTTGAGCTCGACATCATGGCGCTCAAGGAAGAGGTGGCCCACCTGATCGCCGTGCATCCCGCCGTCGTCGACTTCCTGGCACAACTGCGCCACCTGAACAAGCGCATCGTGATGGCGACCAACGCCCACCACAAGAGCCTCACGCTCAAGATGGCGAAGACCGGCCTCGACCCGCATTTCGACGCCTTCGTCAGTTCGCATGCGCTGGGCGTCGCCAAGGAGCAGCACGGCTTCTGGGAGAGCCTGCAGGCGATCGAACCCTTCGATCCCGCCCGCACGCTGCTGATCGACGACAGCCTGCCGGTACTCGACGCGGCGCGCGCTTATGGCATCCGGCATCTGCTCGCCGTGCGCACGCCCGACACACGGCTCCCGCCCAAGGATACGGGCGATTACCCGGCCATCGATAGCTTTGCAGAGTTGCTGCGATAATCGCGGCATCTTGAATTCGACGCATACCTTTCCGCTTTCGGGTCCGCTGCTGCGCGGCAATCGCTGTCCGCGTGTCGCGCTGGTCGGCCAGGCACGCTCGGGAAAGAGCCGCATCTTCCAGGCGGCATCGAGTACCGCCACCCGCCACGAACGCCTCGCCGGCATCGGCCCCGCCTATGAGGAATGCCTCGTCGATGTCGGCCTGGACCAGATCTCGCTGGTCGACCTGCCGGCCGTGGATACCCTCCACACCCTGTCGGGCGCTGTTCCGGTGGTACTCAAATACCTGCTGTGGGGCGACCACTGGCCGGTCATCGCGCGCCACGAGGCGCATCAGCCCGCCTCCTCGTTCGCCGCCCCCGACGTGCTGCTGCTGGTGATGGATGCCACGGCACTGGAGCGGGACCTCGAACTCGCGCTGGAGCTCGCCCAGATCGGTACGCCGATGGTCGTCGCCCTCAACCATATGGACGAGGCGCGGGCCAAGCGCCTGTTCATTCACGTGCGCGCGCTGTCCGACAAGCTCGGCGTACCGGTCGTCCCGACGGTCGCCCACATGGGCATCGGGCTGGCCGATCTGTTCGGTACCGCGGTACGCGCCGCGCGCGAGAAGCGCGCTCCGACGCCGCAGCCGCCCAGCCCGCATATCGCACCGCACCTTGCCCCGATCGCCGAGATCGCGGCCCGGCCCGAAATCGCTGCGGCCTTCGCGATGCCTGTCGCCTTTCTCGCCATGCAGCTGGCCGAGAACGACGACTACTTTGCACAGGAGCTGCGCTGTCACTTCACGGATCAGCACCGTGCGCTGCTCGATGCCCGCGATGCCGCCAGCGCCGAGCTGCCGCGCCCGCTCGGCGAGGAGATCCACGCCGACCGCCACCATCGCGCCGCGCTACTCTACGAAGCCGTCACCCGGCCCGGCGGCGGCGAGAAGCTGCCGCACTGGCAGCGCTGGGCCGACGAGCTGTTCCTGCATCCACGCTGGGGCTTTGCCGGGACGCTCGCCATCTTCGCGCTGGTGCTGTTCTTCGTATTCGAGGTGAGCGCCTTCATCGACGGACTCACCGTCGCACGCCTCATCGAGTGGGCGGAGCCCTGGCAGCCGACCGACCTCGTCGGCGTGATCGGCCGCGCCATCCTCGACGGCTTCATCGGCCTGGCGGGCATCGTGCTGCCCTACATGATCCCGCTGGTAGTGCTGCTGGTGTTCCTCGAAGAGTCGGGCATCATGCATCGTGTGGCGTTCGTCGTCGATCGCGGCTTCCATCATCTGGGACTGCATGGCGGCGTCGCGCTCCCCTTCCTGATGGGCCTCGGCTGCAACGTGCCGGCACTGGCCGCCACCGCCGCCGTGACGCACGGCCGCGACCGTACCGTGGCCGCGCTCCTGATCACCTTCCTGCCCTGCTCGGCGCGCTCGGCGATCCTGCTGGCGCTGGG
>CAYNCH010000323.1:0-2758 GCA_964395815.1 uncultured Methyloversatilis sp. | reverse complement strand
CGCGCGCCTTCCGCGAACCCTTCATGACCGCCGAAGGCGACATGACCAAGGCGGTCATCCTCGCGTTGGCGATCGGCATTCCCGTCGCCGCATTCCTGTTCGAAAAGAAGGTGATCGATCCCTACGTCGCCATCCCGCCCACCTTCTGGATCGGTTCGCTGCTCGGCGGCATCACCTTCGGCATCGGCATGATCTTCGCCGGCGGCTGCGCCTCGGGCTCGCTGTGGCGCATGGGCGAAGGCCACCTCAAGCTGTGGGTGACGATGTTCTTCTTCGCCTGGATGGGCTCGATCGCCAGCGCCATCTTCAAGATGACCGGCATCACTGCACTCGATCCCGACAACGTCGAGGACTTCGACGTCACCGCCGTGGGCTTCCAGGCCTACTGGCCAGACCTGATACCCGGCTGGGGCTGGACGCTGATCGTCGGCGGACTGCTGCTGGCCGTCTGGTATGCCTTCGTACGGTATAACGAATCCACCGAAAAATTCACCGTACTTTAACCATCACCCGATCTGAGGAGGTCATCATGGTGAAACATCTCGAACTGATTGCCATCGCCGCAGCCGTCGCACTGGTCGCGGGCTGCGCCCAATCGCCGGCCACGTCCGCAGGCGCCAAGCCGGCCGAATCGGCGGAAGGCCTGATCCGCTACCGGCATGTCGTCAATTACGACTACATCAAGAAGCACGCGGCACTGCCGCGCGACCCGAAGGCCTCGCTGATCGTCGATTCGCGTCCGGGGGCACGTCGCTACGACATCGGCCACATCCCGGGTGCCATCAACATTCCCGAAACCCAGTTCGACAAGCTGGCGCCGACCCTGCTGCCCGCCGACAAGGGCGCCGAGATCATCTTCTACTGCCAGGGCCCGACCTGCGACCTGTCGGCGAAATCCGCCTACAAGGCCGAAAAGCTGGGCTACACCAACATCAAGGTCTATGAAGCCGGCATTCCCGACTGGGAAGCCCACGGCGACCCCGTCTCCGTCAGCACGGCCTTCATGCAAAAGGCGGTCAAGGAGAAAGCCGACATCGTGCTGATCGACTCGCGGCCGGCGCGACGCGTCAAGAGCGAAGGGACCATCCCCGGCGCCATCAACATCTCCGACACCAGCTTCGACAAGGAAACCGACAAGCTGCCGCAGGACAAGCTGAAGGAAATCATCTTCTTCTGTCAGGGCTTCGCCTGCGAGCTGTCCGACAAGTCGGCCAGGAAGGCGATGGCGCTCGGCTACAAGAAGGTCCGCACCTACGCCGCCGGCTTCCCGGCCTGGAAGGCTGCCACCGAAGGCAAATAACCCGCACGGCGTGGAGGGCACATCGTGCCCTCTGCGTCCGGCCTGATCACCCATGGAGAACCGCACATGAAACACCGCTACCTGAACATCGTCCTGTGTGCCGCCGCTCTGGCCTTCGCCCCGCTGGCGCAGGCCGCCGACATCGCCATCGAGCCCGGCAAGGAAAAGGGCAGCATCAGCATCCCTTCCTTCGAGCGCATCATGAAGGAAAACCCCGCGCAGATCGTCGTCGTCGACGTGCGCGACGACCGCGAATTCAAGAAGGGCAGCATGCCCGGCGCCATCAACGTCCCCGTCGGCGAAATCGAGAAGCGGATGGGCGAACTGCCGAAGGACAAGCCGATCGTCTTCGTCTGTCCGACCGGCGCGCGCTCCGGCGAAGCCTACGACACGGTGATGATGCTCGACGGCGGCGTCAAGGCCTACTTCGTCGATGCCGACATCACCTTCGCCGGCGGCGACCAGTACAGCATCAAGGCCCGCTGACCGCCGGCCGCCCCGTGGGCGCCGGCGAAAAAGTCGGCGCTGGCGGGACGGCAACCCAGCCAAACCGGCAAGCATGCACATGAAAAAAATCGCCCTCCTGACCGCCGCACTGCTGGCCCTGCCGGCCGCGGCGGAAGACCACCGCCAGTTCGCTCCGCTCACCCCCCAGGCGCAGGAAACCCTGCGCTTGGAAATGCTCGACAACCTGGTCGCCCTGAATGAAATCCTCGCGCTGCTGGCCGATGGCAAGGTGAAGGAGGCCGGCGAGGTGGCCGAAACGAAGCTCGGCAAAAGCGCGATGGGCAGGAACGCCCGCCTGCCCTTCGAGGCGCGGCCCGGCCCGCAGATGCCCGCCGCGATGCACGAGATGGGGCGCAACGGCCATTTCGTCGCCAGTGAATTCGCCGCCGCCGCAGCGACCGGCAACCGCGATGCCGCCCTGGCGAAGCTGCCGGCGCTGATGGGTGCGTGCATCGCCTGCCACGCCTCCTGGCGTACACGCTGAAACCCTGTCGTCAGGCGCTCAGTGCCGCTCCGGCTTGCGGGCATTCGTGAGAATATCCAGCTCCGGACGATAGATCGACGTCTCGATCTCCATGAAGCCCAGCACCGTATGGAAGAGATTGTCGTGCGTGAACTCCTGCATGCGCTTCTTCATCAATGCCGGCCGGTCCAGTTCGTCGAAGCTCTTGCTGAACCACATGATGGCAGGCACGTGCAGCTGCGCGTCCGGTGCGATGGTGCGCGGCAGTCCGTGCAGCCAGATGCCGGCCTCGCCGAGCGACTCGCCGTGGTCGCTGAGATAGAACAGCGCCGCCTCGAACTTCGGACTGTTCTTCTTCAGCAGCTCGATGGTCTCGGCCAGGAAATGGTCGGTATAGCGCAGCGCGTTGTCGTAGGCGTTGACGATCTCTTCCTGCGTGCAGGCATTCAGGGCGTTGCTGCGGCAGGCCGGCGTGAAGGTCTCGAATT
>CAYNCH010000322.1:257-2760 GCA_964395815.1 uncultured Methyloversatilis sp. | reverse complement strand
TCATCAACCGTGGTCGCGAGAAAGCCGTTTTCGCCGTTTTGCACGATTTCGCGGTTGATGCCGACCGGCGAAGCGATGGCCGGCAGGCCGGCGGCCATGTATTGCAGCAGTTTGTAGCCGCCCTTGCCGCGATTCCACAAGCTATCTTCCAGCGGCATGATACCGATGTCGAAGCCGTGCAGTTCCGCTGTCTCGGTCGTGGCCTGCCACGGGTGATGTTCCACAGCGATACCGGACAGTTCGAGCTCGGCATCGGCGACCAGCCGCAGCCGCAAGCCGGGCGAGACAGCCGTCGCGGCGCGCAGGGCACCGGCCAGTGGCGCGAGTTGCCGCAGGTTGCCTTTCGTGCCGACCCAACCCACGACGATTTCGCTACCATCGCCGCACCCCGTCTTGCTGGGCAGCGCACGGGTATCGATGGGCGTCGGCAGGACGGTCACGTCGTCATGCTCGCGTGCGGCACGCGCGAAATCGGCCAGGTAGTCGTTGCCGGTCGCCACGCAGCGGCTGGCGGCGGCGATGGCGCAGAAGCGGCGGAAGAACTCGCCGGCGACGGGCTCGCCGCGCTCGATTTCGTGAAACATCACGGCATCGTCGACATCGAAAATCAGTATGGGATTCGCGCGTTTCAACAAGCCGACATAGAACGGCGGAAACAGTTTTTTCTGCAGCACGACCGCATCGGCGGCGGCGGCACGCCGCAGCAGCCGCACACGGCCGGACAGCGAACGGGGAATCTCGATCAACTCGACCGTATGGCCGCGCGCGCGCAGACGGTCGACCAGCGGCAGCATGCGCAGGCGGGTGCTGGGTTTGTTCAGGCCGATGACGGCAACGAGGATCGCAAGCAAGGTGGTCGCAGCTTCAGGCGGCTTTGCGGCAGACGGCGTATTGGAGGGAGAACAGCGACCATTTGCGCCGATGGAGGAATGGATTGGAATGAAACGACAGCACGTTGGTCAGTGTCCGCAGCAGTTTCGAACGCTGCGAACACTCGGCCCAGAATACCGGGTGGGAGTCGAAAAAGAGGGCATCGGGGAAAGTGCCGCGAATCAGTTCGGCGAAATCGCCGGGAAACCATTCGATGACATGTAATGGATCGAGTGGCTTTTCGGTGAGCCGTATGGGGGTCGAAATGACGGCGGTTCCGCCCGGACGCAGTACCCGGTGGATTTCCGCCAGAAAGCGTTGCTGGTCCTGGACATGCTCGATGACATCGGTCGACAGGACGCCATCAAAGCTGGCCGACGGGAAGTGGGTTTCATAGCAACTCTCGACGAAAAAGCGCCCTCCGGTACCCAGTTCGCCGTGACGCCGGTTGGCGAACGCCACAGCCTCCTCGGCGAGATCGATACCGGAAACGCCTGCGCCACGTTGTGCCATCAGATAAGAAAACGCACCGTCGCCGCAGCCGAAGTCCAGTAGGTTTTTCCCTGTCATCGTTCCGGCGTGTTCGATGAAAAGCTCGATGCATCGCGCGTAACGCCCTTTGACGAAAGCGCTCATGCGCAAGGGATTGCGGGAAATCTGCTCCCAGTGGTAACCCGCGCCGCGGCGGCGGTATTTGTCGTAGACGACTTCCTGCTTGTTGTTATCCATCAATTCTCCTTCGGTCGTCATTGGCGGGGCGGGTGGTCAGTTCCGTGTAAATGCCGGCGATGACGGCAATATGCTGCTCCATGGAGAACAGATTGGCGGCCGCCGTCGTGCAGTTCTTGCTCATCTGCTGTGCCTTGTCGCTGTCGAATTGCGCTATTGCGGTCATGGCCGCGGCTAGTTCGCCGCTATCGCCGGGAGCGACCATCAGTCCGTCCATGTCATGACGCACCATGTCGGGAACTGCGCCGACGGCCGAGGCGACGACGGGCACGCCGGCGGCCATCGCCTCCATCACAGTCCGTGGAAACGACTCGCGCAACGAGGGCAGCAGCAGGCAATCGGCGGCCCAGAGCGGAAGGCGCACGTCGTCGCATTCGCCGTGCAGGCGGACCGCCCGTTTGAGCCTGTCATCGTGATCGAGCAGCGTGGCGATGGTCTCGCCTTCCGCCGCTTCGACTTGGGCACCGACGATCAGCAAACGGCAGTGTGGCAGATTCGGGAGCAGGCGGGCGAGTGCCTCCGTGGAACGCGCCTGGCCCTTGTTGTGCTCGATGCTGCCGACCTGCACGAACAGAAAGTCATCAGGTGCGTAACCGAGCTTTTGTTTTGCCGTCTCGCGCGGCATCTGCCGGCGAAAACGGGCCAGGTCGACGCCGTTGAAAACCCGCTGCGTCTTGTGCGGAACCGCGAAGAATGCTTCCTGCTGCCGGGTCAGGACGACGATTCGGTCGGCCAGCCAGCGAACCCAGCGGCGTTGTCGTGCCATGCGTTTGTCTTCGACGGGTTCGCGTACATGCCAGACCACCGGTTTTCCACACAGGTGGGCGGCGAGTGCGGCATATTTCGAGAACGCTACTGCGGACTTGACATGAACCACGTCGATTTTTTCGCCGAGAATGATTCT
>CAYNCH010000322.1:0-247 GCA_964395815.1 uncultured Methyloversatilis sp. | reverse complement strand
GGGTGCGCAGTCGCAACAGGCCATGGCGGGGAACGCGATGGACGGCGGCGAACCCGCGCGCGACCAGGTCGTCAGCCAGCGCGCCGGCCTTGCTGAAGACGAAGACCGGCGAAAATCCATGTGCAGCCAAACGCGTTCCCAGTTCGACCAGGCTGATAGCCGAGCCGCGCCGGCTCGCATGATGCGATACCAGCATTACCTTAAGGGGCGGTGACGGTTGCGCACTCATGGCGATGGCAGATCCATG
>CAYNCH010000321.1:0-2762 GCA_964395815.1 uncultured Methyloversatilis sp. | reverse complement strand
GCCGATGATGGCGTTCATCGGCGTGCGGATCTCGTGGCTCATGTTGGCGAGGAATTCGCTCTTGGCCTTGCTGGCCGCCTGGGCGGCCGCCATCGCGTCGAGCAGCGCGGCCTCGCTTTGCTTGCGCGCGCTGACATCGTGGAAAAAGACCACGGCACCGACGGTGAGCTTGTCGCGCTGCATCGGCGCGCAACTGTAGGACACCGGGAAGGCGCGGCCATCGCTGCGCCAGAACACTTCGTCATCCTTGCGGAGCGTGATGCCTGCGCGCACCGACCGCGTGATCGGGCAGTCAGCGGCGGGATATGGACGGCCATCGGCATGGTGATGGTGGGTCGCTTCGTGGGATGGCAGGCCGATCATCTGTTCCGCGTGCGGGTAGCCCAATAGCCGGGCGGCGGCACGGTTGGCGAAGGTGATGACGCCGGCGGGATCGATGCCGAAGATGCCTTCGGTGGTCGATTCGAGCAGCAGGCGCAGCTGTTCTTCCTGCTCGGCGAGCCGCTGGGTGGCGCGGGCCTGCTCCGAAATGTCGCGGGCCAGGATCAGGAAGCCGGCCAGCCGGCCGGCACCGTCGCGCAGAATGCTGCGGGTGAATGACATGACCTGGCGGCGATCGCCGGCCAGCTTGACGTTGCGTTCCTCGACGATCACGTCGCGGCCGCTGATCAGCTGGGTTTCCTCCTCGGCACGGATCTGCGTGGCCAGCGCCGGCGAAAACACTTCCTCGGCGGTCTTGCCGATGAAATCGGCCGGGCTGTGCTTGCCGCTGGCGAGGATGTAGGTGCGGCTGACGGCGCGGAAGCGGTGTGCGTCGTCCTTGAGCACGATGATGTCGGGCGAGGTGTCGAGGATCAGCTGGAAGTCGCGGCTGAGGTTCGCGGCGCGGTCCCGCTCCTGACTGAGTTCGGCGGTGCGCTGGGCGACCTTGCGCTCGAGCGCGTCGCGGTAGTCGGCGAGTTCCGCGAGGGTTTTCTTTTCGGCGGTGATGTCGCGCCAGATGCCGAGCAGGTAGGTCTTGCCGTACCGCTCGAAGGGGCGCACGCGTACCCGGGTATCGATGAGGCGGCCATCCTTGCGGCGATGGCGGTTCTCGAATTCCACGCCGCCCTGGGCGACGAGCTGCGGAAGCATGTCCCGCAGCTCCGCTTCGGTCTTGTCCGCCTGGATGTCGGTCAGGCGCTTGTTGCCGAATTCCTCGCGGCTATAGCCGAGCATGCGGTAGCTGGCCTGGTTGATCTCGACGAAGGAAAGGTCGTCGGGGTCGATCAGTTCGATGGCGTCGGGCGCTTCTTCGAGTACGGCGCGCAGCAGTTCGCGTTGCGCGTGCTCGCGTTCCAGTGCCTGGCGGTGCTCGATCTGGGCATCGCGCAGCCTCAGCAGGGCGTTCGCCAGCGTGGCCAGCGGGTTGCTGCCCTGGTGCGCGAGCCGGCGCGTATCCGCCAGTTCGGGCGGGTCGGTTTCGTGGGCGGCGAGGGCCTGCAGCACGCCGGAAAGCGCGTCGAGCCGCCGCGACAGGTAGCGCGCCGCCAGAAACCACAACAGCAGCAGAAACAGCACCAGCCCGCCGCCATAGCTGGCGATCAGCGCCACGTGTTGCCGGATTTCTCCGGAATGCTGCTGGATGCGCTGTTCGGTGGCGGCGGTCAGTTCGTCGCGGATGCGGCGCAAATCGCCGGTGATGCGCAGCTGCCAGCGCAGCGCCTGCAGCAGGTGATCGCGGCCGGCACTGCTGTCGTCGCCGGCAGCCACGACCTGTTCGATGGCGCCGCGGAACTGGTCGAAGTGCGCGCGGGCGCGCGCCAGGTCGGCGTGGTCGGGCAATTCCTGCTCCAGCCGCAACAGCTGCGCGCCGGCCAGGTGCAGCTGGTCGGCCAAGGCCGCCGGATCATGGTGGTGGTCAGCGGCGCCATGGTCGGCCTGTTTAAGCAGCAGAGCGATTTCGTTGCCCAGTTCGCTGACGGCGCGGATGCGGTACAGGTCGCGTTTTTCCGCCTGGCTGGCCGCCTGGTGGGCATCGTGCAGGCGCCCGAAGGAAAGCAGCATCAGGACTCCGACCAGCAGCGCTCCCGCCAGTACCGGCAGGAAGAACATCAGCAAATAGGGGGGCAGGCGGCGTGACGCGGTCATCGCGGCAGAAAAGTCGGCGCTGGCGGGACGGCGGTCGGTGCGGCCATTACAGGGTCGCTGGTGCGGACGGGGCGACCGAGTCGGCCAGCCGCGTGGCCGTCGCCTCGAACTGCTCGCGCAGGGCGAGGTAGGCATCGACTACGTCGGGGTCGAAATGCTGCCCGCGCCCTTCGATGATGATGGCGCGAACCTTGTCGAAGGGCATCGGCGGCTTGTAGACGCGACGGCAGGACAGGGCATCGAAGACGTCCGCCAGGGCCATGAGGCGGCCGGAAACGGGGATGGCGTCGCCGGCCAGCCCGGCGGGGTAGCCGCTGCCGTCCCATTTCTCGTGGTGGGTGAGGGCGATCTCGTGCGCCACGCGCATGAAGTTGAAGGCGCCGGGCGCCTGGTCGACGGTGGCGTCGTCGGCACCGGTCAACACCTCGCGCATCGCCTTGTCGATGGCGGCGGCGCCGATGGCGGCATGGGTTTTCATCACGACCAGCTCGTCGGCGTCGAGGCGGCCGGGTTTGAGCAGCACGGCGTCGGGGATGCCGACCTTGCCGATGTCGTGCAGCGGCGCGGCCTTGACGATCAGTTCGAGCGACTTGCCGGCCAGTGCCGCCGCGAAACGCGGATGAGCGGCGAGG
>CAYNCH010000320.1:0-2769 GCA_964395815.1 uncultured Methyloversatilis sp. | reverse complement strand
ATATCCGGGCATCCTCGCCGATGAACCTGATTGGCACAGCCGCGCCGTCGCCTTGGCTAGCCGCGTCTATGAACTGACCGACTTCCTCGTGAATGTGGCAAAGCTGGAGGCCGTCCCCGGCAACTTTGCCGGCAGCGTCACCTATCACGATTCCTGCACGGGCCTGCGCAGCCTCGGCATCAAGACCCAGCCGCGCGCGCTGCTGGGGCAACTGCCCGATGTCGAGCTGCGCGAGATGAACGCGGCGGAGGAGTGCTGCGGCTTTGGCGGCACCTTCTCGGTCAAGTTCGGCGAAATCTCGGCGGCCATCGCCGAGCGCAAATGCACCAATGCCTGCGCGACGCAGGCGGATGCCATCGTCGGCGGCGACCTCGGCTGCCTGCTCAACATCGAAGGCAAGCTGCGCCGCATGGGCGATACGACGACGCGCGTGCTGCACGTTGCCGAAGTGCTGACGGCCAAGGAATAGGCGATGGAGTCACGTTCCCGCCATTTCAAGGCCAACGCCCTCGCCGCGCTGGCCAACCCGGTGCTGCAGGGCAACCTCAAGACCGCCAAGGGCAAGTTCGTCGACAAGCGCGCCATCGCGATCAAGGAAATCGACGACTTCGAAGGCACGCGCGAAGCGGCGAAAAACCTGCGCAACCGCGTGCTCGAAAACCTCGACCTCTGGCTCGAAAAGTTCGAGGACAATGCCACCGCGCGCGGCGCCACCGTGCTGTGGGCGAAGGACGGCGCCGAGATCTGCCGCCACGTCGTCGAGATCGGCAAGAAGCATGGTGTGAAGAAGGCCGCCAAGTCGAAGTCGATGTTGTCCGAAGAGGCGGGACTGAACCACGCCCTTGCCGCCGCGGGCATCCAGCCGGTCGAGACCGACCTCGGCGAATACATCCTGCAGATCAACGACAACGAGCCGCCCAGCCACATCATCGCGCCGGTCATGCACAAGGGCCTCGACGAAGTCGCCGACCTGTTCGAGAAAACCCACAAGACGCCGCGCAAGACCGAGATCCCCGCCCTGACGCGCGAGGCGCGCGAGGTGTTGCGCGAACACTTCCTGACCGCCGACATGGGCATCTCGGGCGGCAACTTCCTCGTCGCCGAGACCGGCTCGGTGGCGCTCGTCACCAATGAGGGCAACGGTCGCATGGTCACCACGCTGCCGAAGGTGCATGTCGTCATCACCGGCATCGAGAAGGTGATCCCGACGCTGGAGGACCTGGCCACGCTGATGCGCCTGCTGCCGCGCTCGGCCACCGGCCAGTCGATCTCGAACTACGTCTCGGTGCTGACGGGCGTGAAGCAGCCGGACGAGCACGACGGCCCCGAGCATCTCTACTTCATCCTCGTCGACAACGGCCGCGCCGAGCTGGTCGGCTCCGACTTTCAGGACATGCTGCGCTGCATCCGCTGCGGCGCCTGCATGAACCACTGTCCCGTCTACCAGACCATCGGCGGGCATGCCTACGGCTGGGTCTATCCCGGCCCGATGGGCTCGATCCTGACGCCGCTCTACACCGGCATCGAAAACGCCATCGACCTGCCGCATGCCGCGACGCTGTGCAACCAGTGCGGCGTGGTCTGCCCGGTCAAGATCCCGCTGCCCGAACTGCTGCGCAAGCTGCGCGAAAAGCAGGTGGAAACGCATCTGCGGCCGTGGTTCGAACGCCTCGCCCTCAAGGGCTGGGCCTGGGTCGCGTCCCATCCGGCGCTCTACGGGCTGGGCACCTGGTTCGGCGTGCGCTACCTCAAGTGGCTGGCCGGCGGCAAGGCGAGCATCCCCGTGCTCGGCACGGCGCCCGGCTGGACGGCCGGGCGCGATTTCCCCGCGCCCGAGGGCCGTACCTTCCGCGAGCTGTACGCAGAACGGAGGAAATCCTCATGAGCAGCCGCGACGCTATCCTCGGCCGTGTGCGGGCGAAGCTCGGCCGCGATGCGGCCAATGCCACCACCGGCCGCGCTGCGGTCGCCGCCACGCTGGCCGCACGCACGCAAGGGCCGCGCCCGCACGTCAATCCCGAAAAGTCGGCGCTGGCGGGACGGTTCATCGACCAGTCGCTCGCCTATTCGAGCACCGTCGATCACGTCGCGCAGCGGGTCGATGCACCCGCCACCATCGCGCGCTATCTGGCCGAGCAGAAGCTGCCGACAGAGGCGGTCATTTGGCCGCAACTGGCCGGGCTTGACTGGGCCGGCGCCGGCGTCAATGTTGCCGCACGGGGAGCGGAAGACGCTGACCTCGTCGGCATCACCGGCTGCTTCTGCGCCATCGCCGAGACCGGCACGCTGATGCTCTGCGGCGGCCCCGACGCGCCGGCCACCGTGAGCCTGCTGCCCGAAACCCACATCGCCCTCGTGCCGGCCAGCCGCATCGTGCCCGGCATGGAAGAGGCCTTCGCGCTCGCCCGCGCCGAACTCGGCCAGCTGCCGCGCGCCGTCAATTTCATCTCCGGCCCCTCGCGCACCGGCGACATCGAGCAGACCATCGTGCTTGGCGCGCACGGGCCGTACCGCGTGCATTTGGTGCTCGTCGACAACGAGTAGCTGCGCGCTTCAGCCGATGAACCGGCAGAGTCTTTACGACGCTCTCCCTGCAGCACCCCAGGTCGACGAAGTCGTCGCCACTCTACTGTCGCGACCCGGCGTACGAATCGAGCGCATCGTCTCGACCGGGCAGTCCAGTCCGCCCGGCTTCTGGTACGACCAGAAAGAGGCTGAGTGGGTCGTCGTGCTCTGCGGGGCGGCGCAGCTGCGTTTTGCCGATGAAGA
>CAYNCH010000319.1:0-2783 GCA_964395815.1 uncultured Methyloversatilis sp. | reverse complement strand
TCGACGCAGATGGGCGAGTACTGGGCCGAGGAAGTCGCCAAGGGTCACCTCAACATTTCGGAAAAGCCGCTGATCTTCATCGAGCCCGAGTCCGAGCACGCCGCCGCCGGTGTCACCGCCGGCATGGCGATGACCGGCCTGCGCGCCACCAACTTCTCGTCGGCGCAGGGCGTCGCTTTCATGCACGAGTCGCTTTACGGCGCCGTCGGCAAGCGCCTGCCCTACATCCTCAACATGGGCTGCCGCGCCATCACCAAGGCCTCGCTGAACGTGCATTGCAGCCACGACGACTACCACTGCGTCGACGACACCGGCTTCATCCAGGTCATGGCCAAGAACGCCACCGAGTGCGCGGACCTCAACCTGATCGGTCGCAAGATCGCCGAACTGTCGCTGACGCCGGCGATCATCGGCCAGGACGGCTTCATCACCACCCACCTGATCGAATCCTGCGTTTTGCCGGAACGCGAACTGGTCGCGGAATACGTCGGCAAGCCCGACGACATCATCGACACGCCGACCCCGGCGCAGCAGATGCTCTACGGCCCGAAGCGCCGCCGCGTTCCGGCGATCTGGGATGTCGATACGCCGCTCGTGTCGGGTTCGGTGCAGAACCAGGATGCCTACATGCAGGCCACCGCCGGCCAGCGGCCGTATTTTTTCGATCACATCGAGGAAATCAGCGATGCCTGCATGGCCGAATACGCTGGCCTGACGGGACGCGAATATCGCCGTGTTTCCAGCTACAAGATGGAAGATGCCGACTATGTCATCGTCGGCATGGGCAGCATGATCGTCCAGGCGGAAGCGGTGGCGGACTATCTGCGCGAAACGCGCAAGCTCAAGGTTGGCGTCGTCAACATCACGATGTTCCGGCCCTTCCCGGGCGATCTGCTGGGCAAGCTGCTTGCCGGCAAGAAGGGCGTGGCGGTGCTCGAACGCACCGACCAGCCGCTGGCCGAAGACTTGCCGCTAATGCGCGAAGTGCGTGCGACGCTGGTCAAGTGCATAGAGAACGGGCTCGCCGCCGATAACGACCGGCCTTATCCCGGCTACGCCGCCTTCGCCTCGGGAGAGATGCCGCGCCTGTATTCCGGCTGCTACGGTCTCGGTTCGCGCGACCTGCAGCCCGAGGGCCTGATTGCGGCCGTCGAGAACATGCTGCCGGAGGGCGCCAAGCGCAAGTTCTACTACCTGTCCATCGACTTTGCGCGCGATCCGCTCAATCCCAAGGACGAGGTGCATCAGCAGAGCCTGCAGGAAAAATATCCGCAGATCGGTGCCATGGGCATCCGCGGCAGCGAGAATCCCAACCTGCTGCCCAAGGGTGCGATCACCGTGCGCATGCACTCGGTCGGCGGCTGGGGGGCGATCACCACCGGCAAGAACCTGGCGATGACGCTTTACGAACTGCTCGGCTGGGACATCAAGGCCAACCCGAAATACGGTTCGGAAAAGAAGGGCCAGCCGACCACCTACTACCTGTCGGCGGCGCCGGAGCCGATTCGCATCAACTGCGAGTACGTTTACGTGGATGTCGTGCTGTCGCCCGACCCCAACGTGTTTGGGCACTCGAACCCGCTGTCCGGTCTCAAGAAGGGCGGCTTCTTCATCATCCAGTCGAACCTCGGCGACGAGACCTGGGCCAGCTTCCCGGTCTGGGCACAGAAGTTCATCGTCGATAACGAGATCCGCGTCTACCACCTCGATGCCTTCCAGATCGCCCGCGAGGAGGCCGGTTCGGCCGACCTGCAGTTGCGCATGCAGGGCATCGCCTTCCAGGGCGCCTTCTTTGCGGCCAGCCCGGTCATGCAGAACGCCAGCCTGACCGAGAATGCACTGTTTACCGCCATCGAAGCGCAGCTGCAGGCCAAGTTCGGCGGCAAGGGCGCACGTGTCGTCGCCGACAACCTGCGCGTGGTGAAGCGCGGCTACACCGAGCTCAAGGAAATCACCGACAAGCAGGTCGGCGTGACGCGCAAGAATCTCGCCAGGAAGGAGGCCGGCCTGCCGATCATGCTCAAGCAGTTGCCCACTGCCGATGGCAAGATCGCCGACATCCATCGTTTCTGGGAACAGACGGGTAATTTCTACCTGACTGGCAAGGGTTCGGACAACCTCGTCGATCCCTTCATCGGCGCCTCGCTGATGCCGGCGGCCACCGGCGTGTTCCGCGACATGACCGGCATCCGTTTCGAGCATCCGGTGTGGATCGCCGAGAATTGCACGGCCTGCGGGAACTGCTATACCGAATGTCCGGATTCCGCAATTCCCGGCCTCGTCAGCAGCGTCGCCGATGTCTTCAACACCCTCATCAACCGTATCGAGACCAGCGGGACACCGACGCGTTTCCTGCGCCGCGCCGCGCGCACCGTCGAGAAGAAACTGCGTGGCCTGATCGGCGGCGATGGCGTCGCCGTGCGGCCGCTGATCGACGAGGCCATCGCGGCGACCGTCGCCGAGGCACCCGAGGAAGATCGCGAGAAGATGGCGGCCGAGTTCAAGCAGCTCACCGCGCAGATGGGCGACTTCGCTTTCGGTACCACCAAGCCCTTCTGGTCGTTGAAGGAGAAGAAGGCCAAGGGCAGCGGCGGCCTGTTCTCGATCACCATCAACCCCTACACCTGCAAAGGCTGCGCCCTGTGCGTGACGGTGTGCGAGGACGATGCGCTGAAGATGGTGACGCAGACCGAGGACTCGATCCAGAGGCTGCGCGACGACTGGAGCTTCTGGCTCGACCTGCCGACCACGCCGAAGGAGTACAGCCGCATCGACAGCCTCGA
>CAYNCH010000318.1:0-2791 GCA_964395815.1 uncultured Methyloversatilis sp. | reverse complement strand
ACGCTCTCGGAAGGACGCGGCACCACGCGCCCGCTCGAACTCTTCGGCGCGCCCGACCTCGACGCGCAGGCGATCCTGAAGGAAATGTCGGCGCTGGCAGGACGGTGGATGGAAGGCTGCCGCCTGCGCCCCTGCTGGTTCGAGCCCACCTTCCACAAGCACGCCGGGCAGCTCTGCGCCGGCATCCAGATCCATGTCGACGACCCCGCGCACTACGACCACAAAGCTTTCAAGCCCTGGCGCCTGATGGCGCTCGCTTTCAAGGCCATTCGCCGGCTGCAGCCCGACTACCCGCTGTGGCGCGACTTCCCCTACGAATACGAACGCGACCGGCTCGCCATCGACCTGATCAACGGCAGCCCGCTGCTACGCGAATGGGTCGATGACCCGGCCGCGCAGCCCGGCGATCTCGACGGGTTGGCGTTGGCGGACGAAGCGGCTTGGCGGGAAGAAAGCACCCGTTTCACGCTCTACCGGGAAAACGGCTAAAGTTTCACCCAGGCCTGCCGTCAACCACCGCAAGGACTCACACCATGGACACCACCGCCCTCGCTTCGCTCGCCACCCAGATGGCCACCACCACGACCCAGCAGGCCGCGCAGATCGCCGTGCTGAAGAAGGCCATGGAGCTGCAGGGACAGGGCGCGATCCAGCTGGTTGCCGCGGCCACGCAGACCACCAGCAACCCACCGCACCTGGGCCGGAACATCGACGTTGTGGCCTGAATCGCGGACAGCGGAGAATCTGTGCTAGCGTAACGCGCACCGATTCGCTGGAGCATTCCCATGGCGCTGGCCGCCAAGCACCCCTACACCACGCCCGAAGACTATCTGGCTCTCGAAGCCGAGGGCCAGTTCAAGCACGAATACCTCGACGGCCAGATCGTCGCCATGGCCGGTGCCGGCGAACGGCATAACCGGATCGCGGGCAATGCCTTTTTCCAGATGCGTGCCGCTGCCCGTGGCACGCCCTGCGGCGTCTTCATGAGCGACATGAAGCTGCGCGTCGAGGCCACCAACGCCTTCTACTATCCCGATGCGATGCTCGTCTGTGCCGAGGACAGCCACCCGTACTACAAGACCCGGCCCTGCGTCGTCATCGAGGTGCTGTCACCCTCCACCGCCGCCATCGACCAGCGTGAAAAATGGCTGGCCTACCGCACGCTGCCGAGCCTGTCGATTTATCTGCTCGTCGATGCGGAACGCCGCCATGCCGACTACTGGCAACGCGACCCGGAAGGCACCTGGCGGCAAGGCATCCTGGAAGAAACCGAAGTCCTCACGCTCAACTGCCCGCCGCTGAAAATCCCGCTCTGCCTCGACGACCTCTACGAAGACGTGGAGGGACTCGCTCGATAAAAATCGGCGCCGGCGGGACGGCGGTCGCGCTACTCGCTACTGCCGCAGTCGCGAAACGGTCAGTTCGCCGCCCAGGCCGTCCTGCACCCGATACGGGTAGGGTACCCGCCCGCCGGATTCGCCCAGGATACGATCCCGCAAATAGTCGATCGCCTCGGCCCGCGCCTCGCGCGCGGGCGGCGAAAACAGCCAGGCCTGCAAAAACTGCCGGTCGGCGGTGCTCCAGTCTGCCGCCCGGCTGGCCCAGTCCGCGGCAACATAGTCGGCAAAGAAAGGCTGGCCATCGGCGAGGCCGAAATGCACGGCATCCATCACGAACAGCAGGTCGTCCGCCTCTTCCAGGCGGCGCACCAGCGCCTGGGCGGCCTGCGGACCGACCCGGTCCAGATAGACATGAAAACGATCCAGTGAAAATTCGACGCGGCGGCCGCTGGGCAGGGTAGGCATGGCATGCTCCTCAAGACAAGTCATGCCACATTGAGCGAATTGCGTGCCAGGCCTAAAAGTCGGCGCCGGCAGGACGGCGCCAGTTTTCAAGCCCGGTCCTCGGCATCCAGCCGATCGAGAATCTTCAAAGCCTGCTGCACATTGCCGGTAGCAGCAAGGGCACGGAAGTGATTTTCCGTATCCCATGCCGCCAGTGCATGCGCACTCAACTCCTCCACCAGCTTGTTCGTGCTCAGGCCACGACTGCGCGCCAAAGACTTGAGCCGCTCGGCGGTATCGTCAGGCAGCCGGATCGTCAAAGTACTCATCGCCATTCCTCCAGACATTGTGCAGGTGTCAATATGCGCAAATTGCCAAGTTGCAATTCGCCACCTCGAATATCCCGCACATTGTGCGTAACAATCGCCTCGGCACTGCCCGCCAGGGCCAATTCGATCAGATGATTATCAGCCTCGTCAGGCAAATTGGGGCGCCAGCCGTAATACACCGGAACCCAGCGCCCGCGTTGCGCCAGTGCTGCCAGAACTTGCATCCTTTCAGCAGGCGTCGTTGATTCGCCCCATATCGGCCGCCCCAGCAAATCCTGATACTCAAGCCACAACGCATTGCCAAACAGGGGCTGGAAATCACCTGCCAACGCCCTGCGCAACACTTGACGTGACGCGCCACCACCAGAACGCAGGCCCGCCACAAACACATTCGTATCAATGACCAAAGAAATCATAGTGACAGCATATATGCCATCACAAGCAATTGCAAGCAGCAATATCGTCAATATGGATTGCGCGCACTAAAGTTTCCCGCCCCCCCTCCGATAAAGCTCATGTCCGCGGCACATTCCGCGAATCAAACCGGCGCCGGCGCCAGCGAAGAGTGAAGCAGCCGACGGGGAACAACCTCTCTAAGGAGCTTGAAATGGCACAAGTCATCAACACCAACATCTCGTCGCTGAACGCCCAGCGCAACCTGAACACCAGCCAGTCGAC
>CAYNCH010000317.1:0-2803 GCA_964395815.1 uncultured Methyloversatilis sp. | reverse complement strand
CGATGGTGGCGGCGGCGGCGATGGCCGGCGTGCCGCTGTTCAACGGCTTCCTGTCCAAGGAGATGTTCTTCGCCGAGGCGGTCGATGCCGCAGGGCAGATGCGTTTCGGCGGGTGGCTGCCGGCGGCCGTCACCGTGGCCGGCATCTTTGCCGTCGCCTATTCGCTGCGTTTCATCCACGATGTGTTCTTCAACGGCGAACCGGTCGACCTGCCGCGCACGCCGCACGAGCCGCCGCGCTGGATGAAGGTGCCGGTCGAAATCCTCGTCGTCATCTGCCTGCTGGTCGGCATCCTGCCGGCGCAGACCGTCGAGCCGCTGCTTGCCGTGGCGGCCGGCGCCGTGCTGCAGGGGCCGCTGCCCGCACACGATCTCGCGCTCTGGCATGGCGTCAATCCGGCGCTGTGGATGAGCATCATCGCGCTGGTCGGCGGTGTGCTGCTCTACTGGGGACGCCAGCCGCTGTTCAGGCTGCATGACCGGATCGAGGGGCGGCTCGACGCGCGCGCCATCTACGAGCATCTGCTCGAAGGCACGCTGGCCTTCGCCCACCGGGCGACAGCCGCGTTCGACACCGGCTCCCTGCAGCGGCAGGTCACGCTGATCCTGGCCAGTGCGCTGACGCTCGGTGCCGTGGGGCTGCTGGGCAACCCGGGCGGTACGGCTGCGCCGCTGACCGGTACGCGGCCGCTGCTGCCGATCGATGGCGTCAGTCTGATGGCCGCGTTGATGCTGATCGCCGCCACGCTGGCCGCGACTGCCTGGCATCGTCACCGCCTGCGCGCGCTGATCCTCGTCGGCGCGGTGGGGCTGATCGTCGCGCTGGCCTTCGTCAAGTTTTCCGCCCCCGATCTCGCCCTGACGCAGTTGTCGGTCGAGGTGGTCACCATTGTGCTGCTGCTGCTCGCGCTGTATTTCCTGCCGCAGACGACGCCATTGGAATTGGCAAAAAGTCGGCGCTGGCGGGACGGCGCCATCGCTCTGCTGGCCGGCGGCGGGTCGGCCGCGCTCGCCTGGGCGGTGCTGACGCGCGAGGCGGATTCCGGACCGGGGGCGCTGGCCGGCTGGTTCCTGCAGAACAGCATGTCGGGCGGCGGCGGCACCAACGTCGTCAACGTGATCCTCGTCGACTTCCGCGGCTTCGATACACTCGGCGAGATCACCGTGCTGGCGATCGCTGCCATCGGCATCTTCGCGCTGCTCGAAAACCTGCGCCTGCCGGCGCCGCGCCATAACGCGCATGGCCTGCCCTGGGATGCCGACATCCATCCGCTCATCAAGGCGACCGTCGCCGGCCTGCCGCTGCCGCTGGCGCTGCTCGTCTCCGTTTTCATTTTCCTGCGCGGCCACAACCTGCCGGGCGGCGGCTTCATCGCCGGGCTGATCACGGCCGTCGCCCTGATCATGCAATACCTCGCCAACGGTGTGGCCTGGACGCACGCACGCCTGCCGGCGCATACCCATCCGTGGATCGCCGCCGGCCTGTTGGCGGCCCTGGCAACGGGACTCGCAAGCTGGCTGTTCGGCCGTCCGTTCCTCACCTCGACCTTCGGCCATCCGGTCCTTCCCGGGCTCGGCGAACTGCCGCTCGCCTCGGCGATGGCCTTCGATCTCGGCGTCTGGCTGGTCGTCGTCGGCGCGACGCTGCTGATCCTCATCAACCTCGGCCTCGCCCACCACGTCAGCCATGAAGACCCGGCGGGGGAGCGTCCCTGATGGAACTGCTGCTCGCCCTCGCCATCGGCACGCTGACCGGCTGCGGCGTGTACCTGGTGCTGCGCGCCTACACCTTCCCGGTTGTGCTCGGCCTGACGCTGCTGTCCTACGCCGTCAACCTCTTCCTGTTTTCTACCGGCCGGCTGGTGATCGGCCGGCCGCCGGTAATCGGCATGGCCGCGGGCCATACCGATCCGCTGCCGCAGGCGCTGGTGCTCACCGCCATCGTCATCGGCTTTGCGATGACCGCCTTCGTCATCATGCTCGCGTTGCGCGCCCGCGCCGAACTGGGTAACGATCACGTCGATGGCCGCGGGCCGGAGGGCGAAGGATGACGCCCGCCCATCTTGTCATCACGCCCATCCTCGCCCCCTTCCTGGCCGGCGTGCTGCTGCTCGCCCTGCGCGACCTGCCGATGCCGGTGCGGCGCTGGCTGTCGCTCGGCGCGGTGCTGGCGCAGATCGGTATTGCCGTTGCGCTGCTGGGCGCGACGGGCAGCAGCGACATCCTCGTCTATCGCCTCGGCGACTGGTCGGCACCGTGGGGTATCGTGCTGGTGGCTGACCGGCTGGCCGCAGGACTGGTGCTGGTGACCACCGTGCTTGCATTGGTCGCCGCGATCCATGCCGGCGACGGCACCGACCGCCAGGGGCGGCATTTCCACGTGCTGTTCCAGATGCAGCTGATGGGCATCGCCGGCGCCTTCCTGACCGGCGACCTGTTCAACCTGTTCGTCTTCTTCGAGATCCTGCTGATCGCCTCCTACGGCCTGCTGCTGCATGGCGGCGGTGCCGCGCGCACGCGCGCCGGGCTGCACTATGTCGTGCTCAACCTCGTCGGCTCGACGACTTTCCTGTTCGCGGCGGGCCTTATCTACGCGTCGCTGGGCAGCCTCAACATGGCCGACCTGGCGCAGCGGGCGGCGACGCTGCCGGCCGACAATCTCGGTCTGGCGCGCGCCGGCGGCCTGCTGCTGTTTGCCGTCTTCGCCCTCAAGGCGGCGCTGCTGCCGCTCTCCTTCTGGCTGCCGGCGGCCTATGCGCATACGTCTGCGCCCGTGGCGGCGCTGTTCGTGATCATGACCAAGG
>CAYNCH010000316.1:0-2820 GCA_964395815.1 uncultured Methyloversatilis sp. | reverse complement strand
AGGAAGCGCTGGAAAGCGCCGCCGTGCATTCGCTGGCCGGCGGCTTCGACGTGACGCGCTGGGGCCGGCGGCCCTATCAGGCGCCGCATCACTCGGCCTCGGCGCCGGCGCTGGTCGGCGGCGGCGGGGTCCCGCGGCCGGGTGAAATTTCATTGGCGCATCACGGTGTGCTGTTCCTCGACGAACTGCCCGAATTCGAACGCCGCGTGCTCGCCGCGCTGCGCGAGCCGCTCGAGACCGGACACATCCGGGTATCGCGCGCCGCGCACCGCGCAGAATTCCCCGCCCGCTTCCAGCTGGTCGCGGCGATGAATCCCTGTCCCTGCGGGTGGCTCGGCCATGGCAACGGCAAGTGCCGCTGTACGCCCGACCAGATCGCCCGCTATCGCAACAAGCTGTCCGGCCCGCTGCTCGACCGTATCGACCTGCTGGTCGAAGTGCCGGCCGTGAGCGAAGCCGAGATATCGATGCGCGGCGCGGGCGAAGCGTCTTCAGTCGTACAGGCGCGCGTCGTCGCGGCCCGCGAACGCCAGCTCGCGCGACAGCAGAAACCGAACGCCCACCTCAATCCCGACGAGATCGACCGCCACTGCCTGCCCGACTGCGCGGGCGCGGCGCTGCTCAAGCAGGCGATGGCGCGGCTCGACCTTTCGGCGCGTGCCTATCACCGCATCCTGAAAGTGGCGCGCACCATTGCAGACTTGGCCGCCCCCGCCGGCGAGGAAATCATCCGCGGCCCGCACGTGGCCGAGGCCATCCAGTACCGGCGCGGCCTGGGGGGCTAGAAAAGTCGGCGCCGGCGGGACGGCGCCGGTTAACACTTACCCCTGCAATTCCCGGTGATAGCGCTCGATGCGCTCCACCTCGTTCTTCGAACCGAAGATCAGCGGCACGCGCTGGTGCAATGCTGTCGGCTGCACCTCCAGCATGCGCTGCAGGCCGGTGGTGCAGATACCACCCGCCTGTTCGATGATGAAGCCAACCGGATTGGCTTCGTAGAGCAGGCGCAGACGTCCCGGCTTGCTCGGGTCCTTGGTGTCCTTCGGGTACATGAATACGCCGCCGCGCGTCAGGATGCGATAGGCCTCGGCCACCATGGAGGCAATCCACCTCATGTTGAAATCCTTGCCACGCGGGCCGGTCTTGCCGGCCATGCACTCGTCGACGTAACGCTTCACCGGCCATTCCCAGAAACGCTCGTTCGAGGCATTGATGGCGAATTCCTGCGTGTCGGCGGGAATCTTCATGTTCGGATGCGTCAGGATGAACTCGCCGACGTCGCGATCGAGCGTGAAGCCGTTCACACCGTGGCCGGTGGTGATGATCAGCAGCGTCGACGGGCCATACAGCGCAAAGCCGGCACAGACCTGTTGCGTGCCGGGTTGCAGGAAGTCTTCCATGGTCGCGTCCTCGCCTGGCTTGGACGTACGCAGGATCGAGAAGATGGTGCCGACGGTGATGTTCACGTCGATGTTCGACGAGCCGTCGAGCGGATCGAACACCAGCAGGTATTTGCCGCGCTTCTTGCCGGCGGGAATCGGGTAGATGTCGTCCATTTCCTCCGAGGCCATGCCGGCCAGATGCCCGGCCCATTCGTTCGACTTGATCATCACGTCGTTGGAGATGATGTCGAGCTTCTTCTGGACTTCACCCTGCACGTTTTCCTCGCCGGCGCTGCCAAGCACGCCGATCAGCGCGCCCTTCGAGACGGCATTGCTGATCACCTTGATGGCGGTGCCGATGTCGTTCAGCAGACCGGTGAAATCGCCGGTGGCGCCGGCGACGTGGGATTGTTCCTCGATGATGAACTGGGTCAGGGTGGTGCGGCCGTCCTGCATGGAAGGTCTCCTTGAAATCGCGAAAACCGCACTTTAGCGAGCGGCGCTGCAGTGCAACAGACACTTTTTCTTATTATCTGGATAAGCCGGCCGCCAGGTGGCCGAAGAATCTTGACTTGGTTCAACGACTTCCGCGCAGTATTGTGTCTTAATGAATAGAGAACAAGAGCATGCTTTTTCTCATACAACACGCCGAATGACTGATCCCCAACCACCCTCCGGACTGTGGCGCGGCGCCTTTCAGGTGGTCCTCGCCTATGCCATCTTCGCCAGCCTGTGGATCCTGCTGTCCGACCGGGCGATGAGCCTGATGTTTACGGATCACGACCTGCTTGTGCAGGCCGGCATGGTCAAGGGCTGGCTGTTCGTCGCGGTTACCTCGCTGCTGCTTTATGTGTTGGTGCGACGGTTTGTCGGTCAGTTGCAGACTGCTCACCGCCATGAACTGGAGGCGCTGCTCCGGCAGCAGCACAGTCTGCAGCTGCTCGATACGCTGGTCGAAAGCTCGGACGATGCGATTTTTGCGAAGGACGCGGAAGGTCGCTATCTGCTCTTCAACCAGGCCGCTGCCGACATCGTCGGCAAGCCCGTCGAGGCGGTACTGGGCCACGACGATCGCGCCCTGTTTCCGGCTGACCAGGCGGAGATGCTGATGCAGATCGGCCGGCGCGTCATGACGACCGGGCAGATCGAGACCAACGAGGAAGTGATCGATACCCCGAGCGGCCGCCGTACCTTCCTCGCCACCAAAGGCCCGCTGCATGATGCCGATGGTGGCATCTTCGGCATCTTCGGCATTTCGCGCGACATCACCGGGCGCAAACAGGCCGAAGAGAAGTTGCGCGACAGCAATGCCAGTCTGCAAAAGGTCATCGACAACCCTGTGGTCGGCGTCATGTTCTGGGATACGGTGAATGGCCTGCTGATGGATGCCAACGCCACTTTCCTGAACTTCGTCGGCTACGACCGCCACGCACTCGAA
>CAYNCH010000315.1:258-2826 GCA_964395815.1 uncultured Methyloversatilis sp. | reverse complement strand
TCAGTTCGGTGTCGAGGCAGTCGAGCCGCAAGGCGCCATCGTCGTGGTATTCGGGCAGCCAGTCTTGCGAGCGGCGGTAGATTTCGACGCGCCGGGCATCCTGCACCACGAGCAGATATTCCTGCAGGCTGGGGAGCGTCTGGTAGGCGAGGAATTTTTCGCGGCGGTCGATGCGCTCGGTGGTTTCGGACAGGACTTCGACGATCAGGCAGGGTCGGGCGCGAAAATAGGCTTCGCGATCGGCCTGATCGCAGGACAGGAGCAGATCGGGATAGTAGAAGATCGGCTTGTCGGCGATGTTCAGCCGCACTTTCATGTCGGAGGTGAAGAGCTGGCACTGCCGCTGCCGTGCGGTCGGGGTCAAGGCGTAGGCGAGCGCATTGACGATCAGGCCATGACGATCACTGGCTCCGCCCATGGCGTAGACCAGCCCGTCGATGTATTCGTGGCGGATTTCGCTGTGCTGCTCGCCATCGAGATATTCCTCGACGGTGATGAGTTCGTGCGGTGAGGCCTGGGGGGGCATGGCGATCTCCTGAATATCAGCGGCAAAGTTTAGCGCCGAAGCTGCCCTTGCGTTGTCAAGCGCTCCGGCCGTAGTTGTCCTCGTAGCGCACGATATCGTCTTCGCCGAGGTAGCTGCCGGACTGGACTTCGATGATTTCGAGCGGGATGGTGCCGGGATTGGCAAGGCGGTGCACCTGGCCGAGGGGGATGTAGGTGCTCTGGTTTTCGGTGAGCAGGACGGTGTGTTCGCCGTTGGTGATTTCGGCGGTGCCGCGCACGACGACCCAGTGTTCGGCGCGGTGGTGGTGCTTTTGCAGGCTGAGGCTGGCGCGCGGCTTGACCTGGATGCGCTTGACCTTGAAGCGCCCGCCTTCGTCGATGCTGTCGTACCAGCCCCAGGGGCGATGGACCTTGCGGTGCAGGGTGTGTTCCTCGCGCTTTTCGCGATTGAGCGTGTCAACGATGCGCTTGACGTCCTGGCTGCGCGCTTTGTCGGCGACGAGGACGGCGTCGGGGGTTTCGACGACGACGAGATCATCGACGCCGACGAGGGCAACGAGGCGGCCGGTGGCGTGCACCAGGCTGGTGCGGCTGTCGATGGCGAGAACGTCGCCACGGACGGCGTTGCCGGCCTCATCCTTCGGCAGAACGTTCCAGACGGCATCCCACGCGCCGAGGTCGTTCCAGCCGGCATCGAGCGGGACCATGCGGATCGGCACATCGCTGCCGGGGCAGTGCTCCATGACGGCATAGTCGACGGATTCGGCGGGGATGGCGGCAAACTCGGCCTTGCCTGGGCGGACAAAGGCGCCGTCGGTGCTGCGCTGATCCCAGGCGGCGCGGGTGGCGGCGAGGATGTCGGGGCGGAAGCGTTCGAGCGCGGCGAGCCAGACGGAGGCCTTGAGCACGAACATGCCGGCGTTCCAGTAGTACCCCCCAGCATCGAGGTACTGCCGAGCGGTGGCGGCGTCGGGCTTTTCGACGAAGGCTTCCACTTCAAAAATCGGCGCCGGCGAGACGGCGGCCTTGATGTAGCCGTAGCCGGTTTCGGGCCGGTCGGGGGCGATGCCAAGGATCACGATGGCGCCGTCGGCAGCTGCGCGGACGGCTGTTTGCATCGCCATTGTGAAGGCCGCGGTTTCGGCGATGGTCTGGTCGGCCGGGGTAACGACAAGGACAGGATCATCGCCCGTTTCGACGGCAGCGAGCGCAGCGAGCGTCAGCGCGGGCGCCGTGTTGCGGCCGACCGGCTCCAGCAGCGCGGCACCGAGCTCGATGCCGGCTTCGCGCAGTTGCTCGGCGGCGAGGAAGCGGTGTTCTTCGTTGCTGACGATGCGCGGGGCGGCAACGCGCAGCGTGTCGTCGCCAATCGCGGCGAGCCGCTGGGCGGCCTGCTGGAAGAGGCTGTCTGTGCCGGTAAGACAGAGGAACTGCTTGGGGAAGCCGGCTCGCGAGAGCGGCCACAGCCGCGTGCCGGAACCGCCGCAGAGGATGACGGGGAAGACGGGGATGGGAGCGGTTACGGGCGGCATGGCGTTGTCCTGAAGCGTTCTACCGGATGGGATTCTCGCGCAGTTTAGCGCCGAAGGTCAGAGGAGGCGGGATACAATTGGCCGCCACTCAATTGCCTCTACAACTTTCTTCCGCACACCCTATGCAACAAACCGAAAACCTCAACATCGAATCCTTCGACACGATGCCGACTCCGGAGGAAATCCACGCCCGCGTGCCCATCACCGAGGCCGCGGAAAAGTCGGTGGTGGCGGGACGGCGGGCGATCGAGGCGATTCTCGACCGACGCGATCCGCGCGTCTTCGTCGTGCTCGGGCCCTGCTCGATCCATGATCCGGTCGCCGGGATCGATTATGCGCGGCGGCTGAAAACGCTGGCGGATCAGGTATCCGACACCCTGCTGCTCGTCATGCGCGTGTATTTCGAGAAGCCACGGACATCCACCGGCTGGAAGGGCTACATCAACGACCCGCGGCTGGACGGCAGCTTCTGCATCGAGGAAGGCATGCAGAAGGCGCGCGAATGCCTGCTGGCGGTCAACGAACTCGG
>CAYNCH010000315.1:0-248 GCA_964395815.1 uncultured Methyloversatilis sp. | reverse complement strand
CAATACCTCGGCGACCTGATCGCCTGGACGGCCATCGGCGCGCGCACCTCCGAATCGCAGACGCACCGCGAGATGTCTTCCGGACTATCGACCCCGGTGGGTTTCAAAAATGGCACCGATGGGTCGATGGAGACCGCGGTGAACGCCATCCTGTCGGCCTCGAAGCCGCCCAGGTTCCTCGGCATCACTATGCTGGGCCGTTCGTCGGTGGTCCGCCCGCACGGCAAACGCTACGGCCACCTCGTACT
>CAYNCH010000314.1:0-2832 GCA_964395815.1 uncultured Methyloversatilis sp. | reverse complement strand
TTCGATGCCGGCACGCAGGAGTTCCGGCACCAGGCCGAGAGCCCAGCCGGTCGCCAGGGCGGCAAACACGCAGGTCAGGTTTGTCCTGGATTCCTGCAAAAGCGGGATCAAGTTCAATTCGATCAGCGGCGCTTCGAGCGAGGCCGCGGCCAGCACGACCTGCCCATCGCGGACCAGCAGGGCCCGCCCGCCCTTGCGGCGATGTTCGACGATCAGGGGCAGTGCCGCGTCGGTGCCGAAGAAAACCACCTCGCCATCGCACAATTCAGCCATTTCGGCGACGGTCGGATCATCGGCATTCAGGACAGCCACGCCATTGGACAGGACGACATCGACCTGGGTGCGCAAAACCTTGTAGAGCTGGTCTGAATTCTCGATGCCGTGTTCGGGCAGCAGGACATCATTGTCGATGCTGGTGATCACGCCGACCCGGCAACGCTCGTAGGCGAGTCCCTCGCCCGCCATCGTGGCAGGAGGATTTTCGATCACGATGGCGTCGACGGCGCGATTCATCAGCAAGCGCCGTGCGGGTTCCCAGCGGGCACAGTCGCCGACTTCGACGCACCGTCGGTCGAGAAACAGCCCTTCGCTGCAAGCTAGGCCGGTGCGTTTGCTGTCCAGTTGCAGCAACCGGGCGATGACCCTGGCAACGCGCGTCGTGTCGCGACTGCCGGTGATGCCGACGACCGGCGCGCAGCAACTGTCGTTGCCAGGGAACAGGTGGTCGATGATCGCCTTGCCGACAGGACGGGGCTTGCCAATGGCGGGCTTCAGGTGCATCAGCAGGCTCGGGCCGGCATTGACCTCGACGATGGCGCCGCCCTGTACTTCGAGCGGCCGGGATATATCCTCACAGACCAGGTCGACGCCGGCGATGTCGAGGCCGACGATGCGCGCGGCCAGACTGGCCGCTGCCGCCACTTCGGGGTGTACCTCGTCGGTGACATCGAAGGCATGGTTGCCGGCGCGCTGGATAATGACTATCTGCTCGGCTGCCGGCACATCGCTGCCGCTCTGGAAGCCCTGGCGCGAAATTTCGAGCCGGGCGGCAGAGTCGAGGCGGATGAAATTGAGCGGATGCTCTTCGGTGGTGCCGCGGCGCGGATCCGAGTTGATCTGCGTATCGATCAGTTGCTGGAGCGTTGCCTGACCATCACCGACCACTGACACCATGTCGCCCCGGTTCGCCGCCACGAGTTGACCGCCGACAACCAGCAGGCGGTGTTCGACGCCGGCGATCGAGCGTTCGACCATGACACCGCTGCCCTCATCTTCCGCAACACCATAGGCGGTTTCGACTTCCTCGCGCGTCGTCAGGTTGATGAATACGCCACGACCATGATTGCCATCGTATGGCTTGACGCACACCGGCAAACCGATGTCCTGCGCGGCGTCCCAGGCATCCGCCGGACTGTCGACCATGCGGCCGTCGGGCACCGGCACGCCGCAGGGCGCCAGCAGCGACTTGGTCAGATCCTTGTCGCGCGAGATGCTTTCGGCGATGGCGCTGGTACGGTCGGTCTCGGCCGTCCAGATGCGGCGGCTTTTCGCCCCGTAGCCCAGTTGCACCAGGTTGCCCGCGGAGAGGCGGATGGCCGGGATGTCCCGCGCGTCGGCCGCGTCGACGATGCTGGCGGTACTGGGACCGAGGCATTTGTCGTCGACGAGATCGGTCAGTTCCTCGACCATCGCCGCCACATCGAAGGGGCGATCTTCGATCGCGGCCATGACCAGATCGCGTGCCGCGTACAGGGCGGCACGCGTCACGTCTTCATGCCAGGCGCGGACGACCACTTTGTAATGACCGCGCTTGGCCATCTCGCGGGCCTTGCCGAAGCCGCCGGGCATGCCGGCCAGATTCTGCAATTCCAGCGTGACATGTTCGAGAATGTGGCCGGGCCAGGTCCCTTCCTGGACACGACGCAGGAAGCCGCCCCGCTCGTCGTAGCTGCAACGATGTTCGATCAGCGACGGCAGCCAGGCAGAGAGGCGTTCGTAAAAGCCGGGGATGGTATTGGAGGGGCAATCCTCCAGTTCGCCAATATCGATCCAGGCTTCGAGGACAGGACGATAGGTCCACATGTTGGGACCGCGCAAATGCACGATCCTGAGAAATTCGATCGATTTCATGAGGTGGGGTGGAGGACGGTTGCGTTTTCGGTACAACGGCGAATTCAACGCCAGATTCTCGCAAAAGCTGACACTTTCGCAAAAATAAAAAAGTCGGCGTTGGCGGGACGGCGGGTCGTATGATCTCGGCCGCCATGACTACCGTGACCGAACCCGAATCCCCAAGTTCTCCTCTCGAACCCGGCGAGCGTATCGTTGCCACGCTGGAACTGGATCTGGACGCGCACCTCGCTTTCCGGTCCGGCCGGCTTGTGCTGACCGACCGGCGCATCCTGGCCCCGGATGCCGCACAATCCTGGCCCATATCCGCATGTTCGTACCTGCACCATTTCGATCATGCCGGCATCGGCACCCTGGAACTCGCCGACAGCACCGCACGGTTGGCCCTCTGGCGCTACACGCTAAGCCACAATCCCGCCGCATTGCGTTTCGAGCGCGAGTTCAATCGACTCAAGGACGGCCTGACCTGTGGCACATCAACCCACGCCGCTGAAGAAGAGACAGGGGAAGTCGGCTTCGCCGCCGAACCCAATACCCCCCCGTCGACCTGGACCCTGCTGCGCCTGTGGCGTTTCGCCAAGCCCTACCAGGGCATACTGCTGGCCGGTTTTCTGCTGACGCTCGCCGCCACGGCCGCGACACTGGTGCCGCCCTATCTCACCATGCCGCTGATGGACGACGTGCTGATTCCCTACCAGAACG
>CAYNCH010000313.1:0-2840 GCA_964395815.1 uncultured Methyloversatilis sp. | reverse complement strand
CCTTGAAGCGCACCAGCACCGATTCCGGCATGTCGAGCGGCATCACGCCGGTGGCGGCGGCGAAGGCGACGAGGCCCGAGCCGGCGGGGAAGGAGATGCCGATCGGGAACCGCGTGTGCGAGTCACCGCCGGTGCCGACGGTGTCGGGCAGCAGGAAACGGTTCAGCCAGCTGTGGATGACGCCGTCGCCGGGCTTGAGCGAGATGCCGCCGCGCGCGGTGATGAAGCTCGGCAGCGTGCGATGGGTCTTGATGTCGACGAGCTTCGGGTAGGCGGCGGTGTGGCAGAAGGACTGCATCACGAGGTCGGCCGAGAAGCCGAGGCAGGCGAGGTCTTTCAGTTCGTCGCGCGTCATCGGGCCGGTGGTGTCCTGCGAGCCGACCGAGGTCATCTTCGGTTCGCAGTAGGTGCCCGGACGGATGCCCCGCTGTTGTCCATTGAGCTCAGGGAGACCGCAGGCTCGGCCGACCATCTTCTGCGCCAGCGTGAAGCCCTTGCCGGTGTCGGCCGGATTCTGCGGCAGGCGGAACAGCGTGGAGACGGGCAGGCCGAGAAACTCGCGCGCCTTGGCCGTCAGGCCGCGGCCGATGATCAGGTTGATGCGGCCGCCGGCGCGCACTTCGTCGAGCAGCACTTCCGACTTGTAGGCGAAGGTGGAAATCACCTCGCCGTTCTTCTCGACCTTTTTGTCGTAGGGATGGATGTCGATGACGTCGCCCATGTTGAGCTGGCCGACATCGCATTCGATCGGGAAGGCACCGGCGTCTTCCTGGGTGTTGAAGAAGATCGGGGCGATCTTGCCGCCCAAACAAAAACCACCGAATCGCTTGTTGGGCACGAAGGGGATGTCCTCGCCGGTCCACCAGATCACGGAATTGGTGGCGGACTTGCGCGAGGAGCCGGTGCCGACCACGTCGCCGACATAGGCGACCGGGTGGCCCTTCTTCTTCAGCTCGTCGATCAGGCCGATCGGGCCGCGCTCGCCCGGCTTCTCGGGCACGATGCCCTCGCGTGGATTCTTGAGCATGGCGAGGCCGTGCAGGGGGATGTCGGGGCGGCTCCAGGCGTCGGGCGCGGGGGAGAGGTCGTCGGTGTTGGTCTCGCCAGTGACCTTGAAGACGGTGACGCTGATCTTCCGGGGCACCTCGGGGCGCGAAGTGAACCATTCGGCATCGGCCCAGCTCTGCATCACGGCCTTGGCGTTGGCGTTACCCGCCTTGCATTTGTCGGCGACGTCGTGGAAGGCGTCGAACATCAGCAGGGTGTTCTTGAGGCCGGCGGCAGCCACCACGCCGACCTCGGCGTCGTCGAGCAGGTCGATCAGCGGCTTGACGTTATAGCCGCCGAGCATGGTGCCGAGCAGTTCGGTTGCCTTGGCACGCGAGATCAGCGCACACGCCGTCTCGCCAGCGCCGACTTTTGCGAGGAACTTCGCCTTCACCTCGGCGGCATCATCGACGCCCGCCGGCACGCGCCAGGTGATCAGGTCAACGAGAAACGCTTCCTCGCCCTTCGGCGGATTCTGCAGCAGTTCGACGAGTGCGACAGTCTGCGCCTTGGTCAGCGGCAGCGGCGGGATGCCGAGCGCGGCGCGCTCGGCGACATGGGCACGGTAGGCTTCCAGCATGTGTTTTTCCTTTCTATCGGGGTAGTCGTGTTACTTGCAGTCGCCGAGGCGACGGCCGTGGATGGTGGAATGCATTTCGCCCATGCCTTGATCGGGCGTCATGCGCAGTTTCTGTTCGAAGGTGTAGTCGGTCGGCGACATCCTGCCCTTGACGGAGCCGGTCATCTTGCCGCCCTCCATCGTGCAGTTCATGTCGTAGCTGATGGTGCCGCCGGAGGCTTTCATGTTTGAGATCTTGCAGGGGTTCTGTCCGTCGCCCTGGTATTGCTTGCCTTCCGCTATTTCCTTGGCGGTGTAGCAATGCGTGAATTTTCCGCCCGGCATCTGCATGCCCATCATCTGCATGCTGGTGCTGATTTCCCAGAGGCCGGGTTTCATTTCCTGGGCATTGGCGAGAGGGGCGAACGAGGCCAGGGCAACCGTGGCCAAGGTCGTGATGGCGGCGAGCATGCGGGTCATGATGACTCTCCTTCAGGAAAAAAACGTTCGAGGGCAACGGTCGGGAGGGGGATGCCGGTGAGGCGCGCACGTTGGAGCAGTTCCCAGTAGTAGCGATACGAGGCCCGGTCGTGCAGGCGGCCATCGATCTGGATCGGCCCCCACTGCGCATCGGCCGCGGCACACAGGATGCCTGCCGCGACGTCGACTTCCGCGAAGTCGGGACGCATCGCGGCGACGATCGGCTCGATCTGGCCGGGATGGATGCTCCACATGCGCAGGAAGCCAAATTCCTCGCGTGCGCGGCGCGCATCGGCCGCGACGATCCTCAGGTCGCGAAACTCGGTGGTCACGTTATGGGATGGCACGATGCCGTTGCCGAGGGCCGCAGCGGCAATCTCGCACTTGGCCCGCACGATCAGCGGATGAGTGAATTGTCCCGGTGCACGCATCGCGCTGGCCGGGATGGCGCCGTGATGCGCCGAGACGAAATCCATGAGGCCGAAATCGATCGACTCGACTTCCGGCAACGCGGCGATCTGCCAGACATCGTGCAGGGCGCCCGGTGTCTCGATCAGGACGTGGATGGGAATCTCGTTTTCGATGCCGTTGCCAAGTCGGATTTCATCGAGAAAATCGATCTGCTCCCGGACGTCCGCGACGCTTTCCGCCTTGGGTAGCACCACGTAGGCCAGTTGTTCGCCGGCCGTCATCAACAGGATGGCCAGCTCCTCGCGCCAGGCCGGGTGGCGCACGTCGTGGATGCGCGCGCCAA
>CAYNCH010000312.1:0-2848 GCA_964395815.1 uncultured Methyloversatilis sp. | reverse complement strand
CATGTACGTTTCTGAGGACTGAAACCACATGAAATTTGCAATTCTGATCAACGAAGGCCCCTACACACACCAGGCCTCCGATACCGCCTTCCAGTTCGCGAAGGCGGTATTGGCCCGCGGCCACGAGATTTTCCGCGTGTTCTTCTATCACGATGGCGTCAATAACGCCACGCGCCTGACCACGCCGCCGCAGGACGATCGCAACATTATCGATCGCTGGTCGAAATTGGCCCAGGGTAGTGAACTCGACATGGTCGTTTGTGTCGCCGCCGCCCAACGCCGTGGCATTGTCGATGATGGCGAAATGAAGCGGAATGGCAAGGATGCGACCAACCTGGCACCCGGCTTCCGCATCTCCGGCCTCGGCCAGCTGATCGAGGCCGGCATCCAGGCTGATCGTATCGTCGTATTTGGCGACTGAGGAGGACGACATCATGACTACCAAACAATTCATGTTCGTCAACCGGAAGGCACCGTACGGCACCATCTACGCTTGGGAGGCTCTTGAAGTCGTCCTGATCGCCGCAGCTTTCGAGCAGGATGTTTCGCTGGCTTTCCTTGACGACGGCGTCTATCAGCTTAAGAAAGGCCATCAGACCAAGGGCATTGAAGTCAAGGCCTTTGAGAAGACCTGGGGGGCACTGGAAGACTACGATGTCACCAAGCTCTATGTCGATGGCGAATCGCTCGCCGAGCGCGGCCTGACAGCCGATGATCTCGCCGTGCCCGTGGAAGTGCTCTCCCGTGCCGAACTGGGCAAGAAGATGGAAGAGCAGGACGTCCTGCTGTCGTTCTGAGGAAACCAACATGCTGCATATCATCAACAAGTCCCCTTACGACCGTCCCGCCCTTGATTCGGCGCTGAAGACCGGTGAAGGCGCCATTCTGCTGATTGAGGATGGGGTCTACGCCGCAGCAAAAGGCGGCAGGGAAGAAGCCAAGATCAAGGCGGCCATGGGCAAGTTCAAGTTCTACGCCCTGAGCCTAGACCTCGATGCCCGCGGCATCGCCGACCGAGTCATCGACGGTGTCACAGCTGTCGACTACGGCGGATTCGTCGACCTCGTGGCGGAATACAAAACCAACCAGTCCTGGCTGTAAATACGGCTGAACAGCACCAAACGATTATTCACTAGGAGGCAAACATGGGTATTGAAGTTAACGGCAGGTCCTACGAAACCGACGAGGAAGGCTACCTGATCAACCTCGGCGACTGGAATGAAGAAGTGGCTGCTTTCCTTGCCCAGCAGGAAGGCGTCAATATGACCGAGCAGCACTGGGAAGTCATCAACTTCCTGCGTGACTACTACAACGAGTTTCAGATTGCACCCGCCGTGCGCGTTCTGACCAAGGCCATCGGCAAGAAGCTTGGCCCGGAAAAGGGCAACAGCCAGTACCTGTACGAACTGTTCCCATACGGCCCGGCCAAGCAGGCGTGCAAGATCGCCGGTCTGCCGAAGCCGACCGGCTGCGTTTAAGCGCACTACAGGCCTGGCGCCAAGTCGTTTGCGTGGCTTGACTGCGCAATTACCTTAACGCCAACGCCGACTTTCAGCGATGATGCCGCACAGGTTCAGCTTGTGTCGGTTTCATCGCGGAGTCGAGAGTTCTGTTCGTCGTTGTAATCGCTACATGGTGCACCGTCCATGACTCTGTTCTTCACGATCCTGTTCTACCTCGCCATCGTCATTTTCGTCGCCGGCCTGGCCTACAAGATCTACGATTTCGCCCGCACTCCGGCCCCGCTGTCGATTCCAACGACACCCGCGCCTACTACAAAATCAGGAGTGGCCTTCCGCATGGCCCGCGAGGTCGTCCTGTTCGAAAGCCTCTTCAAAGGCAACCTTTGGATCTGGCTGTTCGGCTGGATGTTCCATATGGGACTGTTTCTCGTGCTCGTGCGCCACTTGCGCTATTTCATCGAACCCGTACCCGGCTGGCTCGTATTCCTCCAGCCCTTTGGCAAATACGCTGCCTTCATGATGGTGGCCGGCTTGGCTGGCCTCTGGGCGCGTCGTTTTCTCGTCGAACGCATTCGCTACATTTCCACACCATCCGACCATCTCTGGTTGGCGGTACTCCTCGGCATTGGCATTACCGGTACTGCCATGACATTTGTCATGCATACCGATGTCGTCGCCGTGAAAGCCTTTTTCCTAGGTCTGATGGTTTTCGACATCAATCCGCTACCCAGCCATCCGGGACTGTTTATTCATCTGCTCCTCGTCGCGTTGCTGATGATCCTCTTCCCCTTCAGCAAGTTGCTGCATGCCCCGGGCGTATTCTTCAGCCCCACCCGCAACCAGGCCGACAACCCGCGTGAAGTGCGCCATCTGGCACCGTGGGCCGCCCAGATCGAGAAGAACTGACATGGCCGCACCCGAATTCGAAATCCCCAAGTACCGCGAGTTTCCGTCCGTTCCGGCCATGGTGCCGGGCGCGATGGCACACTCGAAGCCGTATGTCGCCAACGAAAAGATTCAGGAAGCCCTGGGCTTTCAGGGCAAACTGGATAACGACTGGCAGGTCACCCACGACAAGGTGATCGACAAGTTCGGTGAACTCCTCGGCAAATACCGCTCGCTCAAGGTATTCATGGATAGCTGCGTGCACTGCGGCTCCTGTACCGACAAGTGTCATTACTTCATCGGGACCAATGACCCGAAGAACATGCCGGTCGCCCGCCAGGAACTGATGCGCAGCATTTATCGCCGTTACTTTACCCTGCCAGGCAAGGTTTTCCCGAAACTGGTCGGAGCTCGCGACCTGACGCGCGAAGTGCTCGACGAGTGGTTCAGCTACTTCTGGCAGTGCTCGGAATGCCGTCGTTGTTCGGTGTTCTGTCCCT
>CAYNCH010000311.1:0-2854 GCA_964395815.1 uncultured Methyloversatilis sp. | reverse complement strand
CGCGTTCACCGAGGTCGGTTCGCCGACGATGCAGAAGTCGATCGTTTCGCCGCGCGCCTTGAGCGCCTCGACGACCTTTACGGTACCGTCCGTCGCATCGCCTTCCTCGTCCGAGGTCAGCAGGAAGGCAATGGAGCCGTTGACGGGCCCCGTGGCGAGCAGGCGTTCGACGGCGACCACGGCGGCGGCGACCGAGGTTTTCATGTCCGCTGCACCGCGGCCGTAGAGCATGCCGTCGCGCTCGGTCGGCACGAAGGGATCGCTCGTCCATTTGTCGACCGGACCGGGCGGCACGACATCGGTGTGGCCGGCGAAGACCACGAGGGGTTTGGCCGTGCCGCGTCGGGCCCAGAGGTTGCGCACCAGGCCGGTCGGGCCGGTACTGTCCATGCGCTCGCAGGTGAAGCCGAGGGGGACGAGGCGGGCGGCGATCAGTTCCAGGCAGCCGGCATCCTCGGTGGTGATCGAGCGGCGGGCGATGAGTTCCTTGGCGAGGGCGAGCGTTTCAGACACGGTATTTGCAGGCGCCAGTGCGGCGCTAGTCCATCTTGAGGGTGAATTCGGAAAAGCTGGCGCCGCTGTCGGTGGTGCTGGCGGTGGCGTCCGGCGAGGCTTCGGGGGCGACCGGTTTCGCCTCCTTCTTCTGCTCCTCGACGGCGGCGTTGTTGATCAGCCAGTCGAGATTGTTGGCGGAGTCGGCATTGGCCAGCGCTTCCTGCTTGGTGATGATGCCGGACTTGTAAAGCTGGTGGAGCGACTGCTCGAAGGTCTGCGAGCCGGGCGACAGGGTCTGCTCCATCGCTTCCTTGATGCCGTTCAGGTCGCCCTTCTCGATCAGCTCGCCGATGTAGCGCGAGTTGAGCATCACCTCGCAGGCGGGCGTGCGCAGGCCATCGGGTCTCTTGACGAGACGCTGCGAGATGATGACCTTGAGGGTGACGGCGAGGTCGGCGAGCAGCGCCGGGCGGTTTTCCAGCGGATAGAAACTGATGATGCGCGACAGCGAGTGGTAGCTGTTGTTGGCGTGCAGCGTGGCGACGCACAGGTGACCGGACTGGGCGTAGGCGATCGCCTGGCTCATGGTGTCCTTGTCGCGGATCTCGCCGATGAAGATCACATCCGGCGCCTGGCGCAGGGCATTTTTCAGCGCGGTCTGGAAGGCGCGCGTGTCGCTGCCCACCTCGCGCTGGTTGATGATCGACTTCTTGTTGCGGAAGATGAATTCGATCGGGTCTTCGAGGGTGAGGATGTGGCCCGACAGGCGTTCGTTGCGATGATCGAGCAGGGCGGTCAGCGTCGTCGACTTGCCGGAGCCGGTGGCCCCCACCATCAGGATCAGGCCGCGCTTTTCCATGATCACGTCGGTCAGTACCGACGGCAGGTTGAGCGTCTCGAACTTCGGGATTTCCGCCGGGATGTAGCGCACGACGAAGGCCGGGGTGCCCTTCTGGCGCATCACCGAGATACGGAAGTTGCCGACGCCTTCGAGCGCGTAGCCGGTGTTCAGCTCCAGAGTTTCTTCGTACTCCCTGAGCTGCACGTCGCTGAGGATCTCGCCGAGCAGGCCCATGATTGTGGCGCTGTCCATCACCTGCTGGTTGATCGGCATCGCCACGCCATTGATCTTGATGTTGATGGGCGCACCCACCGAGACGAAGATGTCCGACGCCTTCTTGTCGGCCATCAGCTGGAAAAGTCTCTGCATCGCGCCCATGGCGGTTCTCCTCAGTCGCGGAGCAACTCGTTGATGCTGGTCTTCGAGCGCGTCTGGGCGTCCACCTTCTTGACGATCACCGCGCAATAGAGGCTGTAGCTGCCATCCTTCGAAGGCAGGTTGCCGCTGACGACCACCGAACCTTCCGGCACGCGTCCGTAGATGATCTCGCCGGTGGCGCGGTCGTAGATCTTGGTGCTCTGGCCGATGAAGACGCCCATCGAGATCACGCAGTTGTCCTCGACGATGACGCCCTCGACCACTTCCGAGCGCGCGCCGATGAAGCAGTTGTCGCCGATGATGGTGGGGTTGGCCTGCAAGGGTTCCAGCACGCCGCCGATGCCGACGCCGCCCGAGAGATGCACGTTCTTGCCGATCTGCGCGCAGGAACCGACGGTGGCCCAGGTGTCCACCATCGTGCCCTCGCCGACATAGGCGCCGATGTTCACGAAGCTGGGCATCAGCACCACGCTGTTGCCGATGAAGGAACCGCGGCGCACCACGGCGCCCGGCACGACGCGGAAGCCGCCCTTCTGGAAGCTGTGCGTGTCGTACTGGGCGAACTTGGTCGGCACCTTGTCGAAGTAGCGGATCGGGCCGCCATCCATCATCTCGTTGTCCTCGATGCGGAAAGACAGCAGCACCGCCTTCTTGATCCACTGGTGCGTCACCCAGTCGCCAGCGATTTTTTCGGCCACGCGTAGGCGGCCGGCGTCGAGTTCGCCGAGCACGGTCTGGACGGCTTCGCCGAGGCGGGCGGGGGCGGAACCGGGCTTCAGGCTGGCGCGGTCTTCCCAGTATTGTTCGATCAGGCTTTGCAGTTCGGACATGATGATTCCTTCCAGTGTGATCAGAGCGTTTGGCAGAATTTTTCGATGCGGTGCGCGGCGTCGAGGCATTCCTGCGTGCCGGCGACCAGGGCGATGCGGATGAAATTGCGGCCGGGATTGCTGTCCGTGGCCGTGCTGGTTTGGCGGGCGAGGAAGCTGCCGGGCAGAACGCTCACATTATATTGAGCGCGCAGGCGGCGGGCGAATTCGGTGTCCGACAGTCCGGTGGGCGAGACATCGGCCCACAGGTAAAAGCCGGCATCGGGCACGGCGGTGCGCAGGTGCGCGGCGACGACCGGTGTGACCTGGG
>CAYNCH010000310.1:0-2876 GCA_964395815.1 uncultured Methyloversatilis sp. | reverse complement strand
CAGGCCGATGGCCAGATAGACCGCATGACGCACGAGGAAGAAGGCCGGCTGATGACCGGTGAATGACGAGCCTTCCGCCGTGGCGATCGAGGCCGAATAGACCATCACCAGGCCGACCAGCAGCAGCGCCAGCGCCGGCCACAGCAGCAGCGGATCGATCTCGTCCGGGCGCTGGCTGCCTGTGCCGATACCCCGGCCAAGGAGCACGGTATTCATGTGGCCGCTTCCTGCCGTGCGTTGACGGCCGTACGGAAAACCTCCGCACGGTGGGCGTAATTCCTGAACATGTCGAAACTGGCACACGCCGGGGACAGCAGCACGGCATCGCCGGCCTGCGCCAGCCCGGCCGCTTGTTGCACGGCATCGGCCATGTCCGTGGCCGTGACGACGGGTACTCCGCAGCCGACGATGGCGCCAGCGATGGTGGGCCCGTCGCGGCCGATCAGCACGACGGCGCGGGCGTGTGCGGCGACGGCCGGCTTGAGCGGCGCGAAATCCTGGCCCTTGCCGTCGCCGCCGAGGATCACCACCGATTTACATCCGAGTCCCCGCAGCGCGGCGACAGTGGCGCCGACGTTGGTGCCTTTCGAGTCGTCGTAATACGTGACGCCGGCGATGGCCATCACTTTTTCGACGCGGTGTGCAAGGCCAGTGAAATTGCGCAACGCGGGCAGCAGCGCGACCGGATTGATGTCGATCGCCGCACACAGTGCGAGTGCCGCGAGTATGTTGGCGGCATTGTGCAGTCCGGCGATGGGCAGCTCGCTTACCGGCATGAGGAAACGGCTGCCCTGCACCAGCCAGGGCTCGCCCCGGTTCTCGCGGAGGCCGAAATCCCGTTCGTCGGCCGGCGCGTCGAGGCCAAACGTGATCAGGCGGCGATCCGGAATCGCCATGCGTTTCACACGCGGGTCGTCGCGATTGAGCACTTGCGCGCCCGCGCCCTGGAAGATGTGCGTCTTGGTGAGCGCATAGTCGTCGAGGTCGATGTAGCGGTCGAGATGGTCGTCGCTGATATTCAGCACCGTCGCTGCAGCGGCGTTCAGCGTCTCGGTGGTTTCGAGCTGGAAACTCGACAGTTCCAGTACCCAGGCCTGCGGTAGCGCGTCCCGGTCTTCATGCGCCATCAATGCGTCGAGCGCGGCCGGCGAGATATTGCCGGCGACGCCAACGCTGCGGCCGGTCGAGGCGATCAGGTGGCCGGTCAGCGTGGTCGTCGTCGTCTTGCCGTTGGTGCCGGTGATGGCGATGACCGGCACATGAGGCTGCAGACGGTGGATGGCTTGCGCGAACAACTCGATCTCGCCGACGACCGGAATGCCCTGCGCGCGGGCGTGGATCACGACGAGGATGCCGGGCGAGAGACCCGGCGAGAGCACGACGAGGTCGATGCCATCCAGCAGGGATTTGTCGAAATCGCCACTGGAAAAGTCGGCGCTGGCGAGACGGCGGATGGCGTCCAGCCCCGGCGGATTCGCTCGCGTATCGGCCACGCGCAGCTTCGCCCCCTGCCGGTCGCACCAGCGCGCGGCGGCCAGCCCGGATTCGCCGAGGCCGAGGATGAGGACGTGCTTGCCCTTGAGTTCCATCAGCGGATTTTCAGCGTGGAGAGGCCGACCAGCACCAGCAGGATGGTGATGATCCAGAAGCGCACGACGACCTGGGTTTCCTTCCAGCCGGCTTCTTCGTAGTGGTGGTGCAGCGGCGCCATCAGCAGGATGCGCTGCCCCGTACCCGTGCGCCACTTGGTGTACTTGAACCAGCCGACCTGCAGCATCACCGACACCGTCTCGGCGACGAACACGCCGCCCATGACGAACAGCACGATTTCCTGCCGCGCGATGACCGCCACGGCACCGAGCGCCGCGCCGAGTGCGAGCGCACCGACATCGCCCATGAACACTTCGGCGGGGTAGGCGTTGAACCAGAGGAAGCCGAGTCCCGCACCGGCCAGCGCGCCGCAGAACACCGTCAGTTCGCCCGCGCCGGGGATGTAGGGCAGTAGCAGGTATTTCGAGAAACCGGCATGACCGGCGACGTAGGCGAAGATGCCGAGCGCCGCGCCGACCATCACCGTCGGCAGGATGGCGAGGCCATCGAGGCCGTCGGTGAGGTTGACCGCGTTGCTGCTGCCGACGATGACCAGATACGTGAGCACCATGAAGCCGAAGATGCCGAGCGGGTAGGAGACGCTCTTGAAGAAGGGCACGATCAGGTCGGTCTTCATCGGTACAGGCGCGAAACCACTGCCGATCCATTGCAGGATCAGCTCGACGGTTTTCTCGGTGCTCGGTGCGGAAATCGAAAAGGCAATCCACACGGCCGCCACGACGCCGATGACGGTCTGCCAGAAGAACTTGGCTTTCGCCGACAGGCCCTTGGGGTTGCGATAGACCACCTTGCGCCAGTCATCGACCCAGCCAACCGCGCCATAGCCGAAGGTGACGATCAGCACGATCCAGACGAAGCGGTTCGTCAGGTCGGCCCACAGCAGTGTGGCGACGCCGAGCGAGAGCAGGATCAGGGCACCGCCCATGGTCGGCGTGCCGGCCTTGACCAGGTGGGTCTGCGGGCCATCGTCGCGCACGGCCTGGCCGATCTTCTTGGCGGTCAGCCAGCGGATCACCGCCGGACCGAACACGAAGGAGATGGTCAGCGCCGTCATCGTCGCGAGTACGGCGCGCAGCGTGATGTAGTTGAAGACATTGAAGGCGCGAATGTCCTGCGCCAGCCACTGGAACAGGTTAAGCAGCATGGTCGCCCTCCACGATCGATTCCACGACGCGCTCCATGCGCATGAAGCGCGAGCCCTTGACCAGCCCGGTGGTGTCTTGGTCCATCAGCGGGAACAGCACCTGCACCAGCGTTTCGACACT
>CAYNCH010000309.1:0-2876 GCA_964395815.1 uncultured Methyloversatilis sp. | reverse complement strand
ATTTCGGGACGCAGGCGCTGGCCCTCGAACCAGGTATCGAGAGCGCCACGCAGGGGATCGCTGCGCGCCGGCAGCAAAAGCGGTGCCCCGTCGAGGCCATGCGGAAATTCGAAGGAATAGCGCTCGGCCAGTTCTGAGGTGCCGAACAGGCCGATCTCGACTTCGCCCAGCAGGTGCGATTGCAACTTCAGGTTCGCGCGTTGCGGGGCCGAGCGATCGGCAATGACCAGGTCGAGGCGATTGAGCGCCAGTTCACCCAGCAGATGCTCGAAATCCCCTTCGATACAAGTCAGTCTGACGGCCAGCGGCGGTTTCAGCACGGTTTCGAGCAGGCGGAAGGTTGCCAGCTTCGGTACCGCGTCGGTAATCCCGACAGCAAGCCGCGGTCGTCGCTGCTGCGGTTCGGCCAGGGACTGCCGCAACTGCTCGCCGATATGAAAGATCTGCTCGGCATGGACGAGTGCCGTGCGCCCCGCTTCGGTCAGAACGAGACTACGGCCTTGCGGTGCCAGCAATGCCTGGCCGAGTTGGCGCTCCAGCTGTCCGAGCTGGGTGCTGATGGTCTGCACCGACAAGCCGAGACGCTGCGCTGCGCGCGTGATGCTGCCTTCCTTGGCGACCGCCCAGAAGTAATAGAGATGGTGATAGTTGAGATCGTGCGGGCGCATGATTGGTCCCATTTTATGGAAACGTTATATCCGTTTTCATCGGTTTGTTCTGACACTTTACACCCATAAATTATCACTGCCGACGCGGATGTCCCGCGCCGGGCACTCCAGGAGACAAGCTCATGATGACCCTGCAAGCCCGCGAACTGCTTAGCCCCCACATCGCTCCCAACCATGCCCTGCGTGCTTATCCGACCGACAGCCCGCGCGCGAAGGCACGCCTGATTGCATTGGCGCTGCTCGCCGATGGACGCCTCGATATTTCTGAACTGGAGGCCCTTGATCGTCATGGCATGTTCCGTACTCTCGGCATCGAGCGCGAAGATTTTTTCCAGGTCCTGTTCGACTTTTGCAGTGACATCGTCCGCCTGCCCATCGGTGCCGGTGATTATGTGCTGCCGCCGGAGACAGTCACCGGGCTGTTCGCCGAGATTCGCGATCGCCAGGACCGCCGCATCCTGCTGAAAATGATCGCCGCAGTCATCGGCAGCGATGGCGAACTGGCCGACGGCGAAGAAAAACTGTTCCGGGAAGCGATCCGCCACTGGCGGGTCGGGTTGGGTGATCACGCCGACAAGACCGAACATTCGGGTCATGGGCGCATGCGCATGCACGGTCGCTCAGAACTCTATTACGGTTGAACTGGGCTCGCCCCACGCATCTGGCCCGCATCAGCCGCCCAGTAGGGCAAGGCTAGGCGTGACTACTGCCCGCGCGGCACCCGCCCGATGCCGCCGATCGGGTCACCGGGGCGAATGCCGCGCTGGGCAAACCAGCCGGCATTCATCTCCAGGGCGAATCGTGCCGGTTTCGCGGCGCAGTGGTTGCTCTCGGTCTGCGGCTGCATTTCCGCGATATTGATGATGCGCCCGGCATCGTCGAGAAAAGCCACGGAAAGCGCTAGCAGCGTATTCTTCATCCACATGCAGTGCTGTGCGCTGACCGGAAAGACGAACAGCATGCCATGCCCTTGCGGCATGGTCTTGCGGTGCATCAGGCCCTGCATGCGGTCCGGATTGTTGGCCGCGACTTCAGCCTCGATTCGATGAAAGCCAGCGGTCAGTTCGATGACTGGCAATTCGCGCGCCTGCACGAGGCTAGCCATCAGTATGCCAAGCAGGAGCAGCTTCCTCATTTCGGACATCCCTCGCCAAAGCGGTTGCAAAAACGCAGTTCTTCCGGATACGGGAAAAAGTCGCGGATGGTGCCACGGCGGATATCGTCCTGTGCCTGCTGCCAGAAAGTCACGTCGAGCAGGTCGCCATGGTGACGCATGAAGGCGGCGCGGATCTTCGGCGAAGTGAGCAGGAAGGTCGCGAACTCCTCGGGAAAAATGTCATTCCTGCCCACCGAATACCAGGGCTCACCGGACATTTCGGCCTCCTCGTTCGGCGCTGGCGGAATGCGGCGGAAGTTGCAATCGGTCATGTACTCGATCTCGTCGTAGTCGTAGAAGACCACGCGACCGTAACGCGTGACGCCGAAGTTCTTCCAGAGCATGTCGCCGGGAAAGATGTTGGCGATCGCCAGCTCGCGGATGGCATTGCCATATTCGATCACCGCCTGCTCGATCAGGTCGTCACGCCCGGCCTGCTCGGCACGTTCGAGATAGAGGTTGAGCGGTTCCATGCGCCGCTCGATATAAAGGTGCTTGATGATGATCTCGTCATCATCTTCCTCGAGCAGCGAGGGAATTTCGCGGCGCAACTCCGCGAGCAGTTCGGCCGAGAAGCGCTGCTTGGGCAGGGCAACCTGAGAGAACTCGAGCGTGTCGGCCATGCGGCCAACACGGTCGACTTGCTTGACGAGCTGATACTTGCGCTTGACGGTGGCATGGTCGACTTCCTTGGTGGCACCGAACTTGTCCTTGATCACCTTGAAGACATAGGGATAGGACGGCAGCGTAAACACCAGCATGACGAGGCCGCGGATGCCCGGTGCAACGATGAACTGGTCGGCCGAATGATGCAGATGGGAAAACAGGCCACGATAGAACGAGGTCTTGCCCTGCTTGCCGAGGCCGAGCATCGAGTAGATTTCCGCACGGGGCTTGCTGGGCATGATCGAGCGCAGAAACTGCACGAAATTGGCGGGTACCGGCATGTCGACCATGAAGTAGGCGCGGGACAGCGAGAACAGCAGGCTGATCCAGCCGGCATCGAGAATGATGGTATCGACGACAAGTTTGCCGTCCGGATCGTGCAGCAC
>CAYNCH010000308.1:0-2876 GCA_964395815.1 uncultured Methyloversatilis sp. | reverse complement strand
ACCTACATGGGCTCGCTGACCACGCCGCCCTGCACCGAGAACGTGCTGTGGATGGTGATGAAACATCCGGTACCGGTTTCCCTGCAGCAGATCGGCATCTTCGCGCGCCTCTATCCGCACAATGCGCGGCCGGTACAGCCCGCCAACGACCGCCTGATCAAGGAATCGCGTTGAGGATCTTCCGGATCGGCGCGGGCAGGGCCGCCTGCGCCAGTTCCGCCGGGTCGAGCCAGCGGTGTTCCGTTTCCTGGCATTGCGGCAAGCCTTCCACATCGCACAGCCGCGGCTGGATCTGCAGGCGGAAGTGGCTGAAGACATGGGTAAAAGTCGGTCGTGGCGAGACGGCGCCCAGTCGCAGGCCGAGCCGGGTTTCGCAATAAGCGGCAGCATCCTCGCCGTCCGGTAGTTCCGGCAGCGACAGCAGCCCGCCCCAGATGCCCGTCGGCGGGCGCTGCTCCAGCAGTATCCGGTTTTGAGTGTGCAGCACCAGCAAGGTGACCTGTCGTTCGGGGATGACCTTTTTTGGCCGCGGCGTCGGTAGTTCGGCAGTGCGTCCCGTGCCTCGGGCCACGCAATTGGCGGCGACGGGGCAGGCGTCGCAGCCCGGGCGGTGGCGCGTGCAGACGGTCGCCCCGATGTCCATCTGCGCCTGGATGTAAGTGGACACTTCGCTGTCAGGCAGTAGATTGGTGGCGTCCCGCCACAGCCGACTTTCCACCTGCGGACTGCCCGGAAATCCCTCGACGCCGAGAAAACGGCACAGTAACCGTTTCACGTTGCCATCGAGAATCGGCGCGCGCGCACCGAAGCAGAAGACCGCGACGGCGTTCGCTGTCGAACGACCGATGCCGGGCAGCGCGGCGAGGTCGGCCGACGCGCGTGGAAAACTTCCCCCATGTTCGTCCATGATGACCTGTGCGCAACGGTGCAGGTTGCGCGCCCGGGCGTAATAGCCCAAGCCACTCCATAGCGCCATCACTTCCTCGACTGGAGCTTCCGCAAGGGCGGCAAGGGTCGGGAAGCGCACCAGGAAACGTTCGTAGTAGGGGATGACCGTGGTTACCTGCGTCTGCTGCAGCATGATCTCTGACAGCCAGACCGGATACGGATCGCGCCTCAGTTGCCAATCCCGCTGCCAGGGCAGGTCGTGACGGCCATGGCGATGGTGCCAGTCGATCAGGCGTTGCGCGAAAGCCGACATGGGGCGGGAAGTGGAGCGGGTGATGGGACACCGCTCAATCTTTCAGCAATTTTATAACCTACTGAATGTTATAGCCTTCAACAACGCCGTAATGGGTTATTGGAGCATGCAATGTACCACGGTTCGGACACATCAAGCTGGGGTTAACGATCTTCGCGTGTATGCCAGATGCGCAAAATATAAATGGTGCTTTTCTGAATCTCGTAGCGCATTTCGTAGTTGCCTACAAGGATGCGCCGCACCTCACGTGGTTCGAATTCCTCCAGCCGCTCGCCGATTCTTGGATTGATGCGCAATCCGGAAGGTGCGTGCGTCAGTGACTGCACCACACGCGCGGCGGCAGCCGGATTCACCGGCGCCAGAAAATCATACAGCCGGGCCAGATCGGACAGGCCCTTGCTGGTCCATTTCAGATCCATCAGCGCGGGAGGGGCAGAGGATTCGAAGAACCCAGGCTTTCTGCCCAAGCCTGCACGGCCTGATGATCAATCACACGGCCTGCGTCGACGTCTTCTAGGGCTTCGCGGGTCAGGCGGCTACGCTCTTCTTCCTGATCGATCCAGGCGGAAAGTGCCTGCTTGACAATCCAACCACGAGAGCGCTCCAGACGAGCGGCAAGCTGGTCGACTTTTTCGGCAAGTGGCAGTGGAACATGTGCAGTCAGCACTTTGGTGGTAGCGTGATTCATGATGCACTCCAATCAGTATCAATCAAAATTAATCATAGTGATCGCCAGCGTTTTACGCAAGCCCCGTATAGCCAGAAATTGGTTTCGGAACGCCCGGTGTCGATGGATGTTGTGTTGTTCATGGCTTCTTCAGGGGGTATGGAACCGGCTTCACGTGGGGGACTTGAGCGTTTGATGAATCTGTTTCGACTTGCCGACAAGCGCGACCAGACGCTTGCCGCCCAATTGGCCGCTAGCCCTGATCCTTGGCCCACGTAAAGAATTGTGCAACCCGGACGAAATACTTGTTGGCCGTCCTTGGTTTGATCGGAATCACGCCGGGTAGAGCGAGGGTCTGGGCATCGGTGCGCAGCAGGCCTCGGCAGAGCTGGCTATATGTTTCGCTGTCTTCGGTAGGTGCGGTGACACCCCAATCGGCCGCCAACATTTCGATGACGGGGCGTAGGCCCCGGTAATCGTGTAGTCGCAGGCGTTCCTGGTTGTCGTGTTGAAGGAATTGGAAGGCGGTGGTTTCGTTATCGACATCAGCCGGGGCCAGTCGATCGGCGCGTGCTCGCCAGTCCTCGCGTTCGCAGAGGGCGTCGAGGAAGTATTGATTGAGCAGGATGTGTAGGTTCTGCGGGGTGATTTCGCGCATGCTGTCGAAGTCGTAGGCCAGTAAACGCAGCCTGATGGCGAGTTCCATGGCACGCCGCATGGCGACAGCTTTATAGCCTGTCTTCAGCGAACGACGCAATTCCCGTTTGCCGAAAACTTGGGCCAGCGGACGCGAGAAAGTCCAGCGAAAGCAATACAGGTTGCCACGCTGGAAAACGTAGGGAATGGCAGAGGTAAAACTCATGGCTTCGGACACGCGTTCGGATACAACGTTGTCACAAAGCCAAAACATCAGCGCTAACTCATTGACGCTGCTGAAAGATGGAGCGGGTGATGGGAACCTCATCGTGTTCCCAACTCGTTGATTGATAACGAGTTTTTCGAACTCGG
>CAYNCH010000307.1:0-2881 GCA_964395815.1 uncultured Methyloversatilis sp. | reverse complement strand
TTGACCCTCACGTCCTTCAGGTTGACGGTGATACGGCCGGTCACTTCCGGCCCGACCAGCATGTTGTAGCGCGTGCCGGTGACGATGGCCATGAAGACCTGGGCGGCCGGGGCATTCACCACCGAGAGATCGAAGCGGGGTTCGCCGTTGCTGCCGCCGTTACCTTCATGTTGCGGCATTTCCACCGACAGCGGCGGGAGGACGGCCGAAGCCGCCGCGTCGATGCTCTTGCGCCCGACCGTGGCCTGGGCAAGCTCTTCGCCGATGCGCTCCCGAACGACATCGGGGCGTGCCGGTGGGGTCGAGCAGGCAGCCAGCAACAGGGCGGCGGAAACGACGAGCGGGAGCCGGAACGAAATCATCGCGTTCCCTCCCGCCGCTCGGGCCTGGCCGCCCGTTTTTCCGCGGACGGCATCAGCCTGAGTGTCTCGTCGCCTGACGGGCCCCTGAGCACCACCGCATCCTCGCTAACCTTTACCAATCTGGATTCGCCCACCTTAGCACCCAGCTCGACAATCTCGCCGTTGATCAGGGCAGCAGGTTGGCCCTTTTTCCGCAGAATTACCGATTGCAGGCCGCTGGCGGCTGGCGCTGGCGTGCCCGCCGCCGAAGCTGCAGACGGGTCGGCGACTGCCGGCGGACGCGTCGGGTCGGCCAGCTGGGCACTGGCCGCGACCGATCCGGCGAGGAACCAGATTGCCGTGAGGATTTTCAGACCACGAGCCATGTCGAATCCAGACTGAGCGTGTACACCATCAGCGTCAGCTCGCTGACCGGGTGCTGGCGCACGGCGAGCTGCATGCCCCCCCAGAGCAGCTTTTGCGCACCGCTCTCGAGTTCGGCAACATAGGCCAGCAGGTCGTGATAACTGCCGGCAACCTTGATTTCGATGCCATGGCGATAGATATTGCTGCCGGCGGCCGGCGGCCTGGCGTCCGCGGCCGGTTGCGCTGTACCCGGCTTGTCCGGTGGCGCGGGGGCAATCAGCGGTTGCGGGGGCAGGGTCGTCAGACTGACCAGTGACAGGCCGCGATGGCGGACCAGCAGCTTCTGCAGCAGGGCGGGTGCCTGGGCGGGAGACACCAGGACACGATCGAAGCCGCGAATATCGCGATCCGCGGCGGCCAACTCTTGCTGCAAGCGTGCAAGCACCGCACGGTTGGGCGCATCCGGATCGCCTCCCTGCGTCACCAGTGCATGCAGTTGGGTCTGTATCTGGGCCTGTTCCGCCTGCTGCTGGGCGATCGACTTCTGCAGGCGGGTTTTCTGCAGCAATGCCGGCTCGATCCAGACGCTGTAGCCGCCGAAGAGAATGGCAAAAACCGCCGTGCCGGCGATCAACAGCTTCTCGCGTTGCTGAAGGGCGGCAAAACGGGACGACCAGGCCAGCCAGCGGGTCTTGAAGACGCTCCTATTCTCCTGGGCCGCCATCAACTCGCACTTCCCGCGGCGGCTTGTGTCAGCTTCGCCGCGACCGGCTCCCGCTGAGGTACCAGGGTGAATTCGTGCCAGCCGGCCGCGACAGCGACGACGGTACCCGGCGTATTGGGGGTATTTGGTGTATTGGGTGCATTGGGCGTCGTTGACTTGTCCGGCTTGGGAACCTCCAGCCGGAGGGCAGCGAACGTCTGTCCCTGGAACGCTTTTTCGTGATTGAGACGGCGTATGTATTCCGGCAACAGGGCCGGATCGAGGGTGCGACCGCGAATTTCCATGCTGCCGCCCCCGGCGGCGATATCAAATCCCGTCAGCCAAAGTCCGTTGATGCTCTGACGGGCGAAGCCGCGCAGATAGTCGGCGAAGGAGTGGGCCTCCGGCCCGAGGCTGCGCTTCAGCGCGGCCAACACGTCGCTGCGCACGCCGAGCAGCGTACGCGCCGCTTCGAGTTCCTGCGCCAGTCGCGGGTCAGGCTTGCGGCTGGCCGCCTTGGCACCCAGCGCGGCAATCTGGTCGCGCGCTGCCTTCAATTGACTTTCCGTCGTGGTGGCTTGCGCCACCAGGGCCGGCAGATCCATGCGGGCCGCATAGCCCGCCGCGCCGACCAGCAGCGCAAGCACGGCGGCCAGACCGACAACGTAGTGCAGTGCCAGCCAGTCACGGCGGCGTTCAAGCTTGGCGTCGTAGAGATTGATCTGCTGGGCCATGGCTTATGCGCTTCCCGGCCTGTCCCGCAGGGCGGCGCCCAGCGCGAGCCAGCTATCCGCCTGCACGGCGCTATCGGCCAGTTGCGGTACGGCGCCAATATCGAGGACGTCGGCGAGATTGACCATCCCGACCGGCAGGGATAGGTTCATTCCCAGGTAATTCACGAAGGCTTCGCCGCCCGGCAACGGGCCGATCATCAGGCGGGTCAGCGGAATGGCGCTGTAGTTGCGGTCGAAGTTGTCGAGGCTGCGCTGAATGTCGAGCAGCACGCGCTCGTGCAGCGACTCGGCCTGTGCGCCGACCAGTTCCCGGGCACCGACGTCGATATGGCGTGTCATGAACAACTCGCCCTGGTAACTGATGGTAAGGCGGCCGCCTTTCTCGTCGAAGGCGGCCAGTGCCAGCCCGCGGTTCGGTTCCTCGAACAGGCTGGCGAGGTTGCGCTGCGCCAGTTCCGGAATATCGATCGCTTCCAGTGACACCTTCGCATCCTGGAACAGATGCACGCGCGGCACGAGAACATCATGGCTGGCCACCACTACCCACATCTGCGCATTACGGCTGCCCGGTGCGGGAATATCGATGACATCGACGCCGGCATTCTCCACCGGGTAATCGACCATCTCCTTGATGCGCCAGCGCAGCGCTTCACGCAACTCTTCGCGCGGCAGGTCACGGGCATTGTCGGGTGCGTCGATCTGCAGGAGCTGGTACTGGCCATGCCACAGCAAGGTGG
>CAYNCH010000306.1:0-2885 GCA_964395815.1 uncultured Methyloversatilis sp. | reverse complement strand
GAGTTGCCCAATCGCAAAGCCAATACCACGCCCTTGGGGCATAAGACCCAAAGTCGCAGGGTTGTTCATCATGGCGCCCGGGCCATTTTCATACGCCATGGATGCGCCACCCATGGCCGTCGCGACGGCCCCATAACCTTCCATGTTCATGCCGTTGGTAGCAAAAGCCGGGGCCGAAATACCGGCAACAGCGATGAGAGCTGCGATTTTCTTGAGTTTCATAGTCCCCCCTGATGGGTTTGTTTTCAGTTGGTTAAATACGAATGCTGACAAGCGACAGCAAGTAACTGCGACTCTAGGATGCCCAGCAAAGGCTGACAATCATTTCCCTCACCCCTCACCCGACATCCGCCAACTACGTTGCAGCGATACTACAGGGTCATCAAATGAACAGGTTCACGTCGGCCTTCTGTGCCTCGGGCAGGAAGGAGGCCGCGCCGACGTAGTCCATGCCATCGACAAAATCGGCGTGGTCGAACCCGAAAAGCTCAACAGTCATCTGACAGACAACGAACTTGACGCCGGCTTCCTGCGACAGCTCGCGCAGTTCGGCCAGGCTAGCCACACCGTTGTTGGCGATCGTCTGCTTCATCAGCGACGTCGCCATCGCCTCGAAGCCGGGGATGTTCGTCTGGATGATGTTGGGAATGTTCCAGTTGATGCTCTTGAACCAGTCCGGGCCGAACGGCATCTTCATCGGCATGCCGGGGTTGGCGATCGGGCTGACCTGAAGATCGGAAATATCCTTCTTGACCAGTTGCAAGCCGTAGAAGGTGAAGAACAAGGTGACATCCCAGCCCAGCGCGGCGGCGGTGGAAGCGAGGATGAAGGGGGGGTAGCCCCAGTCGAGGGTACCCTTGGTACAGATAATGGTCATCGAGGGCGTTTTCGACTCCTCGCGCTCCTGCAGCAGGGCTTCGAGCTTCTGCGGCAACAGCTCGTCGAGCTTCTGGGTGATCAATGCTTCGATTTCGGCGCTCATGTAGTGTTCTCCTGTGTGCGGGCCCGGACGGACATCGCAGGCGAGCTTGGTCTCTCAAGTTCGCGATGATGCGATAGATCGCGGTGCAGCATGAAGCAAATAATATTTATGCGGACATTGATTGCAAAAGGGCGCCCATTGCATGAATAGGCGCCCTTTGGCTCGTTGGCGCCGTCCTGCCGACGCCGACTTTTATGGGGACTGCGGCTTACTTGCGCTTGATGTAGAACTCGAATTCCTTGTTGTTCTCCGCGCTCGAGAGCAGTTCGTTGCCGGTTTGCTTGGCGAAGGCGGCGAAGTCCTTCACGGAGCCCGGATCGGTGGCGATGATGCGCAGCGTCTGGCCGCTGGTCATTTCACCCAGCGCCTTCTTGGCACGCAGGATGGGCAGCGGGCAGTTCAGGCCGCGGGCATCGAGTTCGCGATCGAAATTCATTGTATTTCCTCCGGTGAGTTGTGGTGACTAGGATGAAAGGTAAAGAATCATAAGCCTCATCGGCTTTTGCGGCAAACATGGAAACTTAACCCGATCGGCCGCCTTTCCGCTTGAGCGTAATCAAGACATCAGGCGACCGACTGGTAATAAAGGTTCTGCGGATGATTGGCCTGAGCGAAGAAGAACCAGCGTTCCGCCAGCAGGCCGAGATATTGGATGACGAAGGCAAGGGCAATCAGCCCACCCGCCGCCTGCGACAGCCCCATGCCGAGCAGCAGCAACGGCACGGCGAAGGCGGTGACAAGGAAGATCCACTTGACCGAGCGCAGCATCGCCGTGCTGGCACCATGGAAAAATTCGCGCGTGTTGAAGGCCCCCCCCATCATGCCCATGGTCTTCTGCACGATCTTCGGGTGCTTGATGCCGATGGCGCTTTGCAGTGTCGACTTGGGCTTGAGACGCGCATTGCGGATCAGCGTGGCGATACGGCCGACCAATCCAAGCGCGGTAATGATCAGCGCCCAACTCGCCAGCACGGGCATGACAGCCGGCGCCTGACTGGCCGCCAGCGCGGCCGCCAGCGTGAAACCGGAAGCGCCGCCGAGCAGGATGTAGTTGATCACCGTCAGCGGCGTATGCCACTCGCGCAGGAAGCGCAGGCAGGCATAGATCATTCCCGTGCAGATGTAGAGGGCAAAGGCCAGTACCGTGCCGATCGTACCAAGCGCAGCGGTAATGTTGATCGGAGCACCGCTTGGCAACTGGGCCAGTTCCGGATTGAAACCCGACCAGTGGGCCAGACCGTAGCAGAACGCCGAGCCCATGAATGCCGGCAGCACGATCACCTCGCGCGACAGCCACGACGTGCGCCATTGCGTCGCTGCGCGCCAGGCACGCTCGGGACGGCCTAGGTGGAAGAACGAAGCGACCAAGCCCAGCGCCATCAGGAGCACGACGAGAGCGCTGCCAACGGCATAGAAGCCATCGTCTTGCGCCGGCAGCAGGCCGAAGGCGGCATAGGACTCGACGGTGAACAGGGCGAGGAACAGGCCCTGCCCGGCACCGATCAGCGTGGTGAGAAAGATCACGGAGAAAGCGGGATGCATGACTGTTTTCCTTACCAGGAGGTAACGTCGTCGAGCGAAGGCTCGGCCTTGCCGGGCTTGGGCAACTGCTGGTCGATCTTGAGCGGGTTGTCGGCGCGCTCGAGTTCGTCCTCGCGGATGCGGATGGCCGTCTTGCGCCGCGGCAGGTAGTGGTTGGCCGGATTGGTGCCCCACTCGGGCATGAGCTGGTAGCCGCCCGCTTCGCGAATGGCCCGCGACACGTCTGAATCCGGATCGTGGATGTCGCCGAACAGGCGCGCACTAGTCGGGCAGGCACGCACGCAGGCAGGGCGGCGCTCCTCGGCCGTCATCGTCGTGTCGTAGATGCGGTCGACACAGAGGGTGCATTTCTTCATCACCT
>CAYNCH010000305.1:0-2886 GCA_964395815.1 uncultured Methyloversatilis sp. | reverse complement strand
GGCCACTATCCGGCCATCGACATCGAGCAGTCGATCTCGCGGGCGATGACCAACCTGATCGCTCCCGATCACCTCGAACGCGTGCGCCGCTTCAAACAGCTCTACTCGCGTTACCAGCGCGCACGCGACCTGCTGGCCGTCGGCGCCTACGCGCCGGGCTCCGACCCGCTGCTGGACCGTGCCATCGCCCTGTATCCGCGCATCGAACGCTTCCTGCAGCAGAGCATCGACGAACGTGCCGACAACAAGGCCAGCCTGGCCGCACTGGGCGAACTGATCCCGGATATCGCGTAACCGGTCGCACGGCTATACTTCCCGCATGAGCAAGACGTTTCAACTCCAGCCCCTGCTGGATCTTTCCAACCTGCGACTTGATGAGGCCACCCGGCAACTGGGCAAGCTGATCGCCGGCGAGCAGGAGGCCAGCAAGCGCCTCGACTTGCTGGTGCAGTATCGTGATGAATATCACGCCCGTTTTTTGTCTGCGGCCGGCCACGGCCTCGGGCCGGATGCCTGGCGCAACTACCAGCATTTCCTCAGCCGTCTCGACCAGGCGATCGACCAGGCGCGGCAGATGGTGGAGACATCGAAGCAGCGCACGGCGCTCGGCCAGAAGCACTGGCTTGACCAGCGGGGCAAGGTCAAGGCTTTCGATACCCTCGCCCAGCGCCACCAGGCCCGCACGGCCCATGCCGAGTATCGGCAGGAGCAAAAGCAATCCGACGAACATGCGGCGCGTCGCCGCGACCTCTTCGCGGAGGAAGAACCGGGCTGACGAATGGCATGGTCCTTGCAATTGATGTTGCGAAGCTCTTTCGACTGCAAGGATTGCCATCATGCCCGCCCACCTCAACGCTGCTCCCGGTCATGCCGTATCGGCCGCCCAGAACATTCTGCATCCGGCCGCAGCCGGCGCCAGCGGACAGGCCACGGCCACCGATACACCGGCGGGTGACTCGGCCTCGTCGTTCGCGGCTCTTTTCCGGCAACTGGCGGCACAGCCGTCCGGCGGAGATGCCGGCCAGATCATGCTTGCACTGCAGGAAACCCCTGTCACCGCCACGGAATCCACCACGGCGATGACCGATGCCCTGAGCGCTTTGCTGCCCTTCCTGGAAGGGATGGGGATGATTCAGCCGGAGGGCGAGACCGCGGCTGAAGACGCTCAAGCGGCCCTGCCGGGATCAGAAGACCTGGCTGGCGTCCTCGCCGTACCGCTCACGCCTGCGGCGGCAATAACTGCCGCTGCAGGCGTGAGCGGCGAAAAGCCGGCTGAGGGCAACCACTCCGCGGCTACCCTGGCCACTTTGACCACGGCGACCACAGCCTCGACCGCATCGACCGCGGCTGACGCACCTGACGCAGGCATCGCCGGCCTGCAAGACGATCAGGCCTTGCCCGCCATCACCGCCACAGGTAACCAGGCTCAGACGACGCCGCAGGAGACCCAGAGCGGCCGAGGCCGCGACTTTGCCGCCCAACTTGTGGCCGCCATCGAGAATGGCCAGACGGAAGGTTCCCGCACCCCGGGCAGTACGGCGCATGCCGTCCAGCAGGTCATCGCGGCCACGCCGTCGAACGGCCACACGGCATCTTCAGCAGTGTCTCCCCTGCAGATCACCCAACCGGTCGGCACCTCGGGCTGGGGCGAAGAGGTGGGCAACCGCGTCGTCTGGATGGCAAACCGGCAGGAAAGTCGTGCCGAACTGGTGCTGACCCCGCCGCAGATGGGCCGTGTCGAGGTCAGCCTGACGATTTCCGGCGACCAGGCAAGCGCGAATTTCGTCTCCGCGAATCCGGCAGTACGCGAGGCGCTAGAAGCGGCCTTGCCGCGCCTGCGTGAAGTGCTCGCCGATGCCGGCATCCAGTTGGGACAAGCCCAGGTCGGTGCCGAAAACCCCGGCCAGTCGGCCCGTGGTGACAAAAACGACGATAATCCCGCTTTCGATCGCACTGGCCCACGGCATGCAGGCCCGCTCCAGATGACAGAAGTGGGCATGGCGCCTGACTCCGGGCTCAAGTCCGGACGCGGTCTTGTCGATGTATTTGCCTGATGGCCTGAAATCCCGGGCGAATCGAACTGGAGCGAAATATGGCTGATGCCAAGAAAACCGAGGCCCCTGCCGAAGGCGAAGCCCCGAAGAAGAAAAGCAAGCTGCTGTTGATCATCATCATCACCGTGCTGGTACTGGTGCTCGGGGGTGGCGGAGCGGCATTCTTCCTGATGAGCAAGAAATCGGCGGACGCAGAAGACGAAGCGGACGAAGGCGATGAGCCCCCCGCCAAGGCGGCCAAGGCCAAGAAAAAGAAGAAGGACCCGGGAGCGCCGCCGGTATTCACCAAGCTCGATCCCTTCGTCGTCAAGCTGCAGACCGAAGCGCAGGAGGCTTATGTTCAGGCCGTGCCCGAGCTCAAGCTGCTCGATGCCGCCGTGGCGGAGCAGATCAAGCAATTCATGCCGGAGATCCGTCACAAGGTGTTGCTGATCCTGGCCGGCAAGAAGGCCTCCGAGCTATCCACCCCCGAAGGGATGCAGGTGCTGGCCAACCAGATCCGCGTCACCATCAATGCCACGCTGACCGGCGAGGCGCCCGAACCGGGCATGGAGAAGCAGGATCAGGCCAAGGAGGACGCCCCGGTCCAGGCTGTGTTTTTCTCTTCGCTGATCGTCCAGTAACGGGGACAGGAACAGGATGAGCCAGGACTTTCTCTCCCAGGAAGAGGTCGATGCCCTGCTGAAGGGCGTCACCGGAGAGACGGACGAGGCGCCGCAGGAAGAGCAGGCCGGCGGCGTCAAGGCCTACGACCTCGGCCGGCAGGAGCGCATCGTGCGCGGCCGCATGCCGACGATGGAGCTCATCAACGAGCGCTTCGCCCGCTACCTGC
>CAYNCH010000304.1:0-2900 GCA_964395815.1 uncultured Methyloversatilis sp. | reverse complement strand
TCTCGAACTCTCGACCTATACCTTGGCAAGGTATCGCTCTACCAACTGAGCTACTCCCGCAGAACAGGGGTGCATTCTAGCGGCGGATTATCTTCTGTCAACCGAGGGCACCATCTTTTTTTAAAAAATCAGGCCTGCAGTGCGGCGCTACGGTGCGGCTGGATCGTCTGCAGCAACTGGTTGAACACCTTCGGCGTGCCGCCCACGATGTTGCCTGTTTCCAGATAGTTGCTTTCGCCGGCAAGGTCGCTGACGAGCCCGCCGGCTTCGAGGATCAGCAGCGCGCCGGCGGCCATGTCCCAGGGCGCCAAGCCGAATTCCCAGAAGCCGTCGATACGGCCGGCTGCCAGCCAGGCCAGGTCGAGCGAAGCGGAACCGGGGCGACGGATGCCGGCGCTGCGGCGGGTCAGTTCCTTGAAGATCGCCAGGTAGGTATCGGCATGGTCGAACATGCGATAGGGGAAGCCGGTGCCGAGCAGGGATTCATCGAGTTTGGCGCGTTTGCTGACGCGGATGCGCTTGTCGTTGAGAAAGGCGCCGGCGCCTTTGCTCGCGGTGAAGAGTTCGTTGCGGTTCGGGTCGAAGACTACCGCGTGCGTCAGCACGCCCTTGTGCGTGAGCGCAATCGAGACGGCGTACTGCGGAAAGCCGTGGATGAAGTTGGTCGTGCCGTCGAGCGGATCGATGATCCATTGGAATTCCGCGTTGTCGCAGTCGCCGCTGCGGCCCGACTCCTCGGCGAGGATGGCGTGGCTGGGATAGACTTCGCGCAGGGTGTCGATGATGACGGCTTCGGCAGCACGGTCGACTTCGGTCACGAAATCGTTCTGCTGCTTGACGCTGACCTGGATCTGGCCGAGGTCAAGACTGGCGCGGCCGATGATGCCGCCGGCGCGGCGGGCGGCCTTGACGGCCGTATTGAGCATGGGATGCATGGCAGGCGGGCGGTGGCCCGTTCGATGAAAAACGATGAATTCTAAACTGTCGGCCCGGCTGGCGTCCGATTCGCTGCAGCGAGTGCGTGTCGTCCTGTCCCGTACCAGCCATCCCGGCAATATCGGTGCGGCGGCCCGGGCGATGAAAACCATGGGTCTGTCGCGACTGGTGCTGGTCCGCCCCAAATTCTTTCCTGATCCTCAGGCCGCGGCGATGGCCTCGGGCGCAAACGATGTACTGGCTTCGGCCCAGGTCGTGGATAGTCTTGCAGAGGCATTGCACGGGGTGGTGCTGGCGGTGGCACTGACGGCGCGCCGGCGCGATCTGGCGACGGAGCCGCTCTGGGCGCGCGAGGGGGCTGCCGAACTGGCTACGGTGGCGGCGCACAGCGAGGTTGCGCTAGTGTTCGGCAATGAAACCTCCGGACTGACCAACGAGGAACTGGCACAGTGCGGTCGCTGGGCAATGATTCCCGCGAATCCGGAATACAGTTCGCTGAACCTCGCCGCCGCCGTTCAGTTGATGTGTTACGAGCTGCGGCTGGCCCTGTGCGCCGTCCCGCCGGCGCCGACTTTTGTCGAGAGCGGCTCGACGGCGACGCACGATGAGGTCGAGCGCCTGATGGCCCATCTCGAAAGCGCGGCGACCGCCAGCGGTTTCCTCGATCCGGAGCAGCCGCGCCGCTTGATGCTGAGGCTGCGGCGTCTCTTTGCCCGGGCAGGATTGGAGCGGGAGGAGGTCAATATCCTGCGCGGCTTGCTGGCGTCGTTCGAAAGGCCTACCGGCAAGCGTCATTTAAGTTGACCGGGCTGATCGGGAATTTTAGAATTCCCTCATATTCCTTGAGGCTACCCCGGTTACCCCTTGATCCATGTTCGCCCGCCTGCGTGAAGACATCCGTTGCGTTTTCGAACGTGACCCGGCCGCCCGTTCCACTTGGGAGGTGCTGACCTGCTATCCGGGTTTTCACGCGCTGACGCTGCATCGCCTGTCGCATCGGCTTTGGGGTATGCGCCTGCGCTGGCTGGCGCGTTTCGTATCCCACCTGGCGCGCATGTTGACGGGTATCGAGATTCATCCCGGCGCCACCATCGGACGGCGCGTCTTCATCGATCACGGCATGGGCGTGGTGATCGGCGAGACCGCGGTGATCGGTGACGAATGCACGCTCTATCACGGAGTCACGCTCGGTGGCACCTCGTGGAACAAGGGCAAGCGGCATCCGACCTTGCTGCGTGGCGTGGTGATTGGTGCCGGCGCCAAGGTGCTGGGGCCGATCACGGTGGCGGAGGGCGCCAAAATCGGCTCGAATGCCGTGGTGGTGCGCGATGTCCCGGCGGGTGCGACAGCCGTGGGGATTCCCGCACGCATCATCGCGCCCGGACAGGAGCAGGCGCGTCATGAAAAAGCCGAGAACCTCGGCTTTTCGGCCTATGCCGTCACCCGTAGCGAGGACGATCCCTTGTCGATGGCCATTCACGGCCTGCTCGATCATGCCGTCGAAACCGACCGGCGCATCGCCGCCCTGTTGAAAACCATCGAACGTGCCGGGGTGTCGCTTGAGGACGATGTCGCGACCGCCGACAAGTTCGACCCGAAGTATTTGTCAAAAATTGTGGACTGAGTAGTTGACTAAAATGTTAAGGAACTATATCTTGACTACAGGGGTCGGTTATTGGCCGCCTCACCCTTTCATTTCAGATAACCCGCGATTCAGACGAGGTGTTTTTATGAGACTGACGACCAAAGGACGTTTTGCCGTGACGGCGATGATCGACGTGGCCATGCGTCAGCACGGCGGACCGGTCACGCTGGCGGGCATTGCCGAGCGCCAAAGGATTTCGCTTTCCTACCTTGAGCAACTGTTCGGCAAGTTGCGCCGCAATCATCTGGTGGCCAGCACGCGCGGTCCCGGTGGTGGCTATACCCTGGCCAAGCCCCTTGCCGCCGTATCCGTGGCGGAC
>CAYNCH010000303.1:287-2922 GCA_964395815.1 uncultured Methyloversatilis sp. | reverse complement strand
GGAACATGCCGAGCGCCAGTTCACCGCGCTGGAAAACGAGATGGAGGACGCCCGCCGCATCATCCGCGATTCGGTCTCGAAGCTTTCCGGCAGCCTGACGGGTCTCGAAGCGCAGTCGTCCGACTAGCGCCAGGTACTCAAGTCGCTGATCGACGAGATGCTCGAAATGACCGGTTCCGAGGAAGGCAAGGCCTACGAGCAGGTCAGCCTGCAGCGCTTTTTCGACGAAACCAACCACCTGATCGCCGAGTTCTCCACCAAGATGAACGAGCTGAAGTCGGTCAGCGAGGGCATCGCCACCAGTTTCGCCGACATGCGCAGCCAGGTAGGCAGGATCACCGCGACGCTCGACGACGTCAGCGACATCACCAAGCAGACCGATCTGCTCGCGCTGAATGCCGCGATCGAAGCGGCACGCGCCGGCGAGGCCGGTCGCGGCTTCGCCGTGGTGGCCGACGAGGTTCGCAAGCTGGCGGCCCGTACCGGCGGCTTCAACAGCGAAATCCGCCAGGCCCTGACCGGCATGCTGGCTTCGCTCGAAGAGGTCGGCGTGCGCGTTGCGCAGGCCACCCAGACCGACATGAGCGTCGCCGAGAAATCCAAGGAAACCCTGCAGGACCTCGGCCACGAAATGCTCGACCTGACGGAAAAGGCCCGCGCGCACTCCCGCCACATCACCGAAGTGACCGAGCAGATGCACCGCCTGACCCAGGAGGGCGTGCTGGCGATGCAGTTCGAGGACATCGTCTCGCAGATGATGGAGCGCATCAACCGCAAGACCCTCAACGTCAGCGAATACCTGCACGCCTTCCTGAGCCTGCATCAGGACCGCGACGAAGCCGACGGCCTGCAGCGCTTCCGCAAGCGCTCGCAACGGCTGGTCACCCTGATGGCCGAATCCCAGATCAAGCTGGACAGCATCCAGTCGCCACGCAGTAGCGGACGGATGGCCGACCAGGACGCCATCGAGCTGTTCTGAAATCCATCCTCCCGCTCTCCGCTGCTCCTCACCTCATCGAATCGACCGCCATGCCCTCGTCCCCCGCCAAGACACTCGACACCTTCGACAACCCCGCCCCGCAGCGCGACTACCGCATCCACATGGAAATCCCGGAGTTCACCTGCCTGTGCCCCAAGACCGGTCAGCCCGACTTCGCGGTGCTGACGCTCGACTACGTGCCGGACAAGCGCTGCGTCGAACTGAAGAGTCTCAAGATGTACATCTGGAGCTTCCGCGAGGAGGGCCATTTCCACGAGGATGTCACCAATCGCATCCTCGACGACCTGGTGAAAGCGACCAGGCCGCGCTTCATGCGCCTGACCGCGCGTTTCTACGTACGCGGCGGCATCTTCACCAACGTCGTCGCCGAGCATCGCAAGAAGGGCTGGCAGGCACCCGCCCCGGTCCTGTTCGATGCACTGCCTGCGCAATCGAATACCAGGGGCTGACGCATGGAAACGCGGCCGCTCGGCCTCGACAGCATCGCCACTGCCCTCACGGAGGGCTGGCAACTCGCCAACGCCAGGCGCGACATTCGCACCACGGGCATCGCCTATGCCGCGATCTTCACGCTGATCGGCGCCGTGATCCTCGGCCTGCTGCTGGCGCAAGGCTTCACGCCCTTCGTGATCGCCGCGGCGGGAGCCTTCATGCTGGTCGGCCCGGGCATCCTCGCCGGCTTCTTCGGCATTGCCCGGGCGTACGAAGCCGGGCAAAAAGTCGGCTTCGGTGAGACGGCGCGGGGCTTTGCCGCGGCCTCGAACGCCGTCTGGGTTATCGCGCTGGTCTGCGCGCTGCTGTTCATGATCTTCATCACCGATGCCGCCATCCTCTACAGTTACATGGTCGGCGGCGCACCGGTGTGGCTGACCGAGCTGATCCCGGCCACCGCCGGCGTGATGAACTTCCTCTTCTGGGGCGCCCTCTCCGGCTTCGTCATCGCCTTCCTGCTGTTCAGCATTTCCGCCTTTTCCGTCCCGCTGCTGTGCGAACGTCGCGCGACGCTGGTCATTGCCGTCGTCGCCAGCGTGCGTGTCGTGTTCGGCAACTTCCTGCCGGCGATGGCCTGGGCGGCGCTGCTGTCCGGGCTGACCATCGGCAGCATCCTGCTGTTGCCGCTCCTGCCGCTCACCCTGCCCTGGCTGGCCTACGCCAGCCGCGCACTGTACCGCCAGGTTTTTCCATGATCCCCGCATGAATCCGAATATCGACAAACTACAGCCCTATCCCTTCGAAAAGCTGCGCGACCTGTTAGCCGCCGCCACCCCGCCCGCCGGACTCAAGGAAATCAAGCTGCATATCGGCGAACCCCAGCACCCGACACCGGACTTCATCAAGGCAGCGCTGGCCGCCAATTTCGCCGGACTCGCCAGCTATCCGGCCACCAACGGCAGCGACGACCTGCGGCGCGCCATCGCCGACTGGATCGGCCGCCGCTACGGGATTCCGGCGCCCGACTTCGTCAGCCAGGTGCTGCCGGTCAATGGCTCGCGCGAGGCGCTGTTCGCCTTCGCTCAGGCGGTCGTCGCGCCGCGCAAACACGAACTGCCGGTGGTGATCGCGCCGAATCCCTTCTACCAGATCTATGAAGGTGGAGGAAACCGGTTCGCAAGCGAACCGGTTCTTTTTTGCCGA
>CAYNCH010000303.1:0-277 GCA_964395815.1 uncultured Methyloversatilis sp. | reverse complement strand
CATGGACTGGTCTGCCGTGCCGGAAGAAGTCTGGCAGGCCTGCCAACTGGTCTATGTCTGCTCGCCCGGCAACCCGACCGGCAAGGTCATGGACCTCGACGAATGGCGCACGCTGTTCGAACTGTCCGACCGTCACGGTTTCGTCATCGCCGCCGACGAGTGCTATTCCGAAATCTACTTCGACGCGGCGCAACCGCCGCTCGGCGGCCTGGAGGCCGCCCGTGCCCTGCGCCATGCCGGCAACTTGCGTCTGGTCCACTTCTCCGCGTGCCTGCTG
>CAYNCH010000302.1:0-2929 GCA_964395815.1 uncultured Methyloversatilis sp. | reverse complement strand
GGCGCGGCAGAATGCGCGCCAGCTTCTTTTCGTCATCCTGATCGTCGAACTGCTCGTGGCCGCCGCACTGGCGTATTTCATGATCCTGCCGCTCGCGCGACGCTCCGCCGACGACCTGGCCGGGCTGATGATCCTGGCCGCGCAGACCTGGGCCGAATTGCCGCCGCAGACGCGTCCCGACTTCGAATACGAGCTCTTCACCCGTCATCAGCTGGCGCTGCGGGCCGAGCCGCCGGGCCCTCCCGGCACGAATCGTGACGAATGGCATCCGCCGTACTTCTATCTTCTCGAGGATGCCCTGGCCCGTCGCACCGGCGAAGCGCGGCATCTCGTCCGCGAACGCGTCGGCGCAACGGTCTGGTTCTGGACCCATCTGCCGGCAGGCAACGGCCGACTGGCCGTCGGTCTTGCCGAAACGCGCATCGCGACGCGCCCCGGCAACGCCTTGCTGGCGGTCCTGTTCGGCGGCTCCGCCCTGGCGCTGGCGGCGGCTTTCTGGCTCGCACGGCGCATCGTCGCCCCGCTGGCCAGGATCGAAGACGCCGCCGCACGGGTTGGTCAAGGCGAAAGTCCGGCGCGACTGCCCGAGGACGGGCCGCGCGAACTGGCTTCGCTGGCGCGGCGGTTCAATGTGATGGCCGGTCAGGTCCAGGCGTTGTTGACGGCACGGACCACGCTGCTGGCCGGCGTGTCGCACGATCTGCGCACGCCGCTTGCACGCATGCGCCTGGCGCTGGAGATGCTCAAGGCCGACCCCACGCCGGCACTCGTCGCGCGACTGGAAAGCGATATCGACGAGATGAACGCATTGATCGCGACCCTGCTCGATCTGGCGCGCGGTCTCGAACACGAGCCGCCCGCCGATACCGACCTCGCGGAGATGTTGGCGGCGCTGGCGGCCGAGCTGGCGCCCGAGGAATGGGCACGCGTTACCCTGCGATGTCCGCCGTGCCGCTGGCGACTGCCACCGCGCGCCTTGCGCCGGGCAGCGGGCAACCTGCTGCAGAACGCCCTGCGTTATGCGCCGACCGGGACGATCGACCTGGTGTGCGAACCGGCGCCGGGCGCATGCCGGATCGGCGTTCTCGACCGCGGCCCGGGCATTCCCGTCGAGCGCATCGACGCCATGTTCGAACCCTTCCAGCGACTGGACGACTCGCGCAGCCCGCAAACGGGCGGCGCCGGCCTGGGCCTGGCGATCGTGCGCGAACTGGCGCGCGTGAACGGCTGGCGGGTAACGCTCGAACCGCGGAGCGGCGGCGGGTTCGCCGCCTGGATCGCATTGCCACGGCTGCCGGATTGAAAAAAGTCGGCGCCGGCGGGACGGCGTCAGCGGTTCTGCCCGGCCACCATCGGGAAGCCGTAGAGCCGGCATTCGAGGTTGCCGTTGTAGAGCGGGATCTTGCGGGCCGGCTTGAGACCGATGCGCCTGGGCAGGTTGGCGTCGGCGGAGAGGAACCAGCAGTGCCAGCCGGCAAAGCGCTTTTTCAAGGCATCGCCGAGTTGCGGATAGAAAGCGGCGAGGGCTTCCACTTCCCCGAGCCGTTCGCCGTAGGGCGGGTTGGCGACGAGAATGCCTTCCGCCGCCGGCGGGTCGATGGCGAGCAGGTCGGCGCGCCGTACGTCGATCAGGTCGTCGAGGCCTGCATGCGCAAGGTTTTGCTGCGCGCGTGCGACGGCATCGTCGTCGAGGTCGCTGCCCCAGATCGGCAGCTTGCCGGCGGTGACCACGCGCTGGTCGGCCGCTTCGACGCACAGGCGCTTCCACAGCGCCGGCTCGTAGTCGAGCAGCCTGGTGAAGCCGAAGTCCTTCATGTCGCGCGCCAGACCGGGCGCGTCGCCGAGGGCGATGCCGGCCGCTTCGAGCAGCAACGTGCCCGAACCGCACATCGGGTCGAGCAGCGGAACGCCGGGCGTCCAGCCGGCCAGTCGCAGGATGCCGGCGGCAAGGTTTTCCTTGAGCGGCGCGGTCACCTTGGCGATCTTCTGGCCGCGCATCCACAGTGGCTCGCCCGAGGTATCGAGGTAGAGCGTCGCCTTGCCGTCGGCAAGAAACAGGTGGATGCGCACGTCGGGTGCGGCGGTATTGACATCGGGCCGCTTGCCGCAATCGGCGCGGAAACGGTCGCAGACGGCATCCTTCACCTTGAGGGTGATGTATTCGAGGCTCTTGAACGGTGCCTTGACAGCGGTGACGTAGACGCGGATGCTGCGCGACGCATCGAACAGGGCAGACCACGCCACATCGTAGGCCAGCCGGTAGATATCGCCTTCGTGCGAAAAGTCGGCGCCGGCGAGACGGCGCAGCACGCGCGTGGCGATGCGCGAATGCAGGTTGAGCCGATAGCCGACGATCTTGCCGCCGCTGAAACCGACGCCGCCGTGCGTCGCGGCGATGTCCTGGCCGCCTGCGGCGCCGATATCCTCGGCGAGCAGCGCTTCGAGACCGCGCGGGCAGGTGGCGAAAAAGTGCGTCGTCCCGCTGTCGGCCGCGCGCCGGACGACGCGACGCGTGGGCGCATTCAAAACGGTTTCACCACGACGAGGATGACCACGGCCAGCAGCACCAGCACCGGCACCTCGTTGAAGAAGCGGAACCAGACGTGCGAACGCGCGTTCGTGCCCGCGACGAACTGGCGCAGCAGGCTGCCGCAATAGAAGTGATAGCCGAGCAGGCCGAACACCAGCGTGGTCTTGACGTGCAGCCAGCCGCCGGCGAAGCCGAAGCCGAACCACAGCCACAGGCCGGTGACCACGGCGAGCAGGCCGATCGGGGTGACGAACGTATAGAGCTTGCGGGCCATGACCAGCAGCCGCTCGCGTTCCGGTGTCGGCGCGGCACCGACCATGGCGAGGTTGACGTAAATGCGCGGCAGGTAGAACAGGCCGGCGAACCAGCTGACGACGAAGAAGATGTGGAAGGCTTTCA